>CAJOIL010000007.1 GCA_905234525.1 uncultured Lachnospiraceae bacterium
TCAGTCAACGATGTTCCACATCGCCTCCCTCATTAGGCTTTATTCTCGGACAAATTGGGAATCACTTTTCACTACAAGCAGTTTTAGGACAGCCTCGTGTTTATAGGAATAGAGGTATAACATGCAATTCACTAAAATGCACGGCTGTGGCAATGATTATGTATATATGGACTGCACTAAGGGCATCGTAGATAATGCCGACAAGCTCGCTATCAAGGTAAGCGACAGACATTTCGGCATCGGCTCGGATGGTCTTATTCTGATTGCAAGCTCTGATGTCGCTGATTTTCAGATGATTATGTATAATGCTGATGGCTCTCGCGGAGAAATGTGTGGCAACGGAATAAGGTGTGTAGGCAAGTTTGTGTATGATAAGGGGCTTACAGCCAAGAAGAAGGTTACGGTTGAGACATTGGCAGGCATTAAGACGCTTGAGCTTAATGTGAATAAGGATAATAAGGTTGAGACTGTTCGTGTTGATATGGGTAGTCCGGAGTTTATTGCAAGTAAGGTTCCCGTAATATCAGATAATGAGAAGATGCTCGGTGAGACAATTAATGTAGATGGCAAGGAGTATGTGGTTGATTGTATATCTATGGGCAATCCTCATTGTGTCGTTAAGCTGGAGGAAGATGTTAATGAGCTTAGCCTTACAGATATAGGCCCTTCCTTTGAGAATTACAAGGCTTTTCCCAACAAGATTAATACGGAATTCATTAATGTTCGGAGTAAGAACAGCATTCGTATGAGAGTATGGGAGCGTGGCAGTGGCGAGACCTTAGCGTGTGGTACAGGTGCTTGTGCGGCAGCAGTATCGGGAATTATTAACGGTGATGTAGTGTCTCCTGTGGATGTTGAGCTGCTTGGCGGTTACCTTACTATCGAATATGATCCTGATAAGGATGTTGTGTATATGACAGGTCCTGCCAAGATAGTTTTTGAGGGAACGATTGATGAGTAAATTTGCTATTGTCAATGACCTCGATAGAGAAGAGGAATCTCGTTTGTATGAGGAATTCCCACCGGATGAATATAAGTATCTTAAGGTTGCTGATTTGATTAATATGTCTTGGCAGCCTTTTTTTGATGACAGACTTATTGGGATTGTTAAGTCTAATGATTCGATAGCACTATTGGAAGCGCACGGAATTGCTGTGTTGGGTTATGAATCAACTGACGAATTGCTTACATCGTTTTATGTTACGGAGGATTTGTCAGTGGTAGAGCTAAGGGATCTTGAGATAGTTTACAGTAGATTCCATAACATTCCTCTTGAAATATTACAGACTGACAGATGCAAATTGCGAGAGCATACGCTTGAGGATTACAGCGCAATTGCTAAAATCTATGATGACGAATCAATGACTAAATACATTGAGCCCTTATTTGAGCCGAAAGAGGAAAAGGAATATCTTAAGAACTATATAGATACGATATACAAGCTGTTTGGTTATGGACTATGGCTTATTATTGATAAAGCGTCCGGCGAGGTAATAGGTCGAGCCGGTGTTGAGATGAAAGAGAGCTGTATAGAGGATAAGCAGGTGGAATTATCGTATCAGGTTAAGAAGGCATTTCAGAATAAAGGGATTGCAACCGAGGTATGCTTAAGCATTATTGATTACACATTTAACACAATCGGCAAAGACTCTGTTATTGCAAGAGTTGATGAGGATAACGAAGCGAGTATTAAAGTTATTAACAAATTAGGGTTTGAGCCCTACAAGGATGGTGTATATATTAAACGCAAGCAGTTTTAGGACAGCCTCTAGGGGGGCATGTAATGAGTAAGAGGAATAAAAAAATACTTACGATTCTGTTAGTCATATTTGTCTGTGTATTGACCGGTATGGCAGTATATAATGTTATCGGAAATGTTGGTGGCGACAAGGATGATATTACTGTGTATTTCGTGCGCCATGCGAGAACTGATGCTAATGATGCGGGCATACTTGCAGGATGCGAGACAGATGCTAAGATAACGGATGAAGGCAGTAAGCTGGCTAAGAAGACCGGCGAATATTTGTCGGATGTCAAATTCGATACGGTTTATACCTCGACACTTAGTCGTACAAAGGATACAGCGTCAATAATACTTGATGCCAATAAGAACTCAACGCCTGCCATTTCACAGCTGGCTATTTTAAATGATGTTAACTGGGGACGCGCGGCAGGGCTTACACCCTATGAGGCCGGTCAAAAATATCCTGATTTTAGCGAGGATAATTACCTGGGTACTATAGATAATAATAATTTCGAATCTCCGATAGGAGCTACGAGTAAATACACCAAGGTAAAGAATTTTGAAAATGTGCTTGAACAAGTAATTGCAACTACTCCGAGCGGAGGAAATGCGCTTGTTGTCGGCCACTCATCATTCGTATGGCTTCTGCAATCCATGTTTCCTAATCAAGTTAACGCTTCAGATGCTTTATCTAACACGTCCGTAACCGTTCTAAAGTATAACGACGGTCGATGGACGTTAGATCAATTAAACTATAATCCTTAGGAGAAGTTGTTAAGAATCCAAAAGTAAAAACCTCTTTTTTAACATTGCCAAGCAGTGGAGAAAGAGGTCTTTTTGCGCTAGGATTCTTGATATATATGTCATAATATTATATAATATTAGATTATATCTTGTGGAAAGGGGGTTGTCTTATGGTTACCAGTCTTACAGAAGAAGAAATCGGCAAAGTAGTCAAGCAGATTAACCGTGAGCAAAGCAACGTCATTTCCACTACGGATTTCGTTGACAAAGAGGTCTTATACAATTCCCTTATCGAATGTATCAGGAAATACCATCCCAGTGCTAATACGGATATTATAGAGAAGGCATATCATGTAGCTGATGAAGCGCATGAAGGTCAGCTTCGTAAGTCCGGTGAACCTTATATTGTTCATCCTTTAAGTGTTGCGCTTATTTTGGCTGACTTGGAGATGGATAAGGAGACAATTGTAGCCGGAATGCTTCATGATGTAGTTGAAGATACCGTGATGACCCTCGATGAGATCAAGGAAGAATTTGGCGAAGAAGTTGCTGTACTTGTCGATGGTGTTACTAAGTTGGGACAGCTCAATTATTCATCTGATAAGGTGGAGGTTCAAGCAGAGAATTTGCGTAAGATGTTCCTTGCCATGGCTAAGGATATCCGTGTCATTATAATTAAGCTTGCAGATAGACTTCATAATATGAGGACATTGCAATTTATGAAGCCTGCGAAGCAGAAGGAGAAGGCCAAAGAGACAATGGAGATATATGCTCCGCTTGCGCAGAGACTTGGTATTTCTAAGCTTAAGATTGAGTTGGATGATTTGGCGCTTAAGTATTACAATCCGGAGGCGTACAGGGATATCGTTGAGACAATTGCGCAACGTAAGGCAGAGAGAGATGCGTATGTTGACAATCTTGTGCTGAAGGTTCAAGGATATATTGATGCGGCGGGTATTGAAGCGGAGATTTACGGCAGAGCCAAGCATATTTTCTCTATATACCGTAAGATGGTTAGCCAGAACAAAGAGTTCGATGAGATATATGATTTGTTTGCAATCAGAATCATAGTTAACGATCTTAAGGATTGTTATGCTGCGCTTGGTATTATACATGATAATTACACCCCTATACCGGGCAGGTTTAAGGATTATATCGCTATGCCTAAGCCTAATATGTATCAGTCACTTCATACGACTGTTATAGGTCCTCACGGTGTACCGTTTGAAATTCAGATTCGTACATGGGAGATGCATAGAACCAGTGAATACGGTATTGCCGCACACTGGAAGTACAAGGAATCAGGCGAAGGTGCAACTGTACAGGGCGAGGAGGAGAAGATTTCATGGCTTCGTGATATCCTTGACTGGCAGAAGGACATGGATGACAATAAGGAGTTTGTCAGCCTACTTAAGAATGACCTTGATTTGTTTTCGGATACGGTATTTTGTTTTACGCCTCAAGGAGACGTTAAGAATTTCCCGAGTGGATCAACACCCATCGATTTTGCTTACAGTATTCATACCGCAGTAGGCAACAAGATGATTGGTGCTAAGATTAACGGAAGGCTTGTTCCTCTTGATTATGAACTTCAGAATGGTGACAGAGTTGAGATACTTACTTCTGCAAATTCTCGTGGTCCAAGCAGAGATTGGCTTGATATTGCTAAGTCTACACAAGCGCGCAACAAGATTAACCAGTGGTTTAAGAATGAATTTAAGGTTGAGAATATAGTAAGAGGTAAGGAACTTCTTATAGATGCGGCTAAGCAGAAGAAGGTTAATTTTAATGACATTAATAAACCGGAATATCAAGATGCGGTAATGCGTCGATACGGTTTTAGAGATTGGGAATCGGCTCTCGCGGCAATAGGGCATGGTGGTCTTAATGAAGGTCAAGTAGTTAACCGTATGTATGAAGAATACCTTAATGATTACAATAAGGTTATTACGGATGATGATATACTTGAGCAAGAGAATAACAAGAATGTCGGAGTCGCACATACTTCAAAGGACAATCTCAAGGAAGATAACGGTGTAATCGTTAGAGGAATGACGGGCTTTAGTGTCAGATTCAGCAAATGCTGTAATCCTGTACCCGGTGATGAGATTGTGGGATATGTCACAAGAGGCAGGGGCATGTCGATTCACAGAACCGATTGTGTCAACGTGCTTAACATGGGTGAGATGGATAGACAGAGGCTCTTGGAGGCTGAGTGGGCGTCTGACTACTTAGAAGGTAAGGCAGATGCGCTATACACTGCGTCTGTTAATATATATGTACATAGTAGAGTCGGTATTTTGGTGGAGGTATCTAAGATATTCTCAGAGGCTAATATTAATATTATATCGATTTACTCGAATGCCAATAAGAAGGATGTAGCAACAATTACGGTAGGCTTCGAGGTTAAGACGAGAGAGGCTCTGGAGAATGTTATTACCAAATTAAAAGGTATAGAGGGTGTAATCGATATTGAAAGGGCAACCGGATAATGTAGATATTCGACATGGGAGCCACCTTATAAGGAGGATTTATGGAGCTACTACAATTCATCGTAGGACCGGTAAGTACAAATTGTTATTTTGTAATTAATGATAATACTAAAGAGACGATCATTGTAGATCCCGGTGATGAAGCAGATATGCTGATTGATAGAATTACAATTAAGGAGCTAAAGCCTGTAGCTGTTTTATTGACACATGGTCATTTTGATCACGTGGGTGCGGCGCTTGAATTGTCCAAGACATACTCAGTCAAAATATATGTCGGCAAGGATGAGAAGGAGACATTAGAAGATCCTCGTATTAATGAGACAGCCTTTTTTGGACGTACACCGGAATCTTTCCATGCAGATGTCTTTCTTGAAGATGAAGAGGTGCTTAAGCTTGCGGGCTTTACGATAAAGGTATTATTTACACCGGGACATACACCGGGTGGGGTGTGCTACTTTTTAGAGGATGAGAATTATCTGTTTTCCGGAGATACGCTTTTCTATAATTCGGTGGGCAGAACTGACTTTCCGAAGTCTTCCTCTGAAGCACTTATTCAAGGCATTAAGGATAAGCTACTGCCGCTTGATGACAGTGTAATTGTACTTCCGGGACATGATGCTAGGACTACAATCGGTGAGGAGAGGATTCATAACCCCTATCTGTAACAGAAGGGCTTAACAATTATGATAGCGATTAAGCTAAGTGATACAAGTTTTGAATACGATATTTATTCTTTGGTTAAGGCGTTTTATCCCCGGCAAGATGTTGTATTTGCTACGGAGCCCAATAAGGATAATTTATCGTATTTTATTGTGATTGATTTGGTGTCCGATTATTCGGACATAATTGAGCTTTACTTATATAAGAAGGATGCTGACGGTAAGCTGCTTGAGACTTATCACGATACAACCAATGCATGCTTTGCTGATAGGAAGGATACGAAGAATATTCTTAAGAGGCTTTTGTATAATTGTCTTGTTGTTAAGACCGGCCAAAAGCTGTTATGGGGTACACTTAACGGTATCAGGCCTATTAAGATTCCCAGGGTTATGCTGGAAGATAAGAAAAGCATCGATGAAGTGCGAAGGTACATGAGAAGCACTTATCTTGCAAGCGAGGATAAGATTGACCTTTCCATAGATATTGCCGAACGAGAGATAGAGCTTATGGATGGTATTAATCCTAAGGATAGCTATAGTATTTATATAGGAATTCCTTTCTGTCCGACTACCTGTGCTTATTGCTCGTTTACATCCTATTCTTACAATATATGGAAAGACAAAGTAGATGAGTATCTTAATGCGTTAAGACGTGAGCTTATATTTGTTGCTGATAATTTGACAGAGAAGACGCTGACTACTATTTATATAGGAGGAGGAACGCCGACTTCTCTTGAAGAGCAATACTTAGACAGACTATTGACTATGATAGAGGAGTATTTGCCTGTTTGTTCACTCAGAGAATATACAATTGAGGCGGGCAGACCTGATTCAATCACCTTAGAGAAATTAGATATTATAAGAAAGCACGGTATTACTAGAATATCTATTAATCCGCAGACTATGAATACACGGACACTTAAGATAATTGGGAGGCATCATACGCCTGAAGATGTAAGAACAAGCTATGAATCGGCAAGAGAGTTGGGCTTTGATAATATCAATATGGATATTATAGTGGGGCTTCCGGGCGAGGATATTAACGATCTTGAATACACATTGTCTGAGATTAGAGATATGAAGCCTGACAGTTTGACTGTTCATTCTCTTGCAATTAAGAGAAGTGCAAGGCTTAATGTTGAGAAGGAAGACTTCGAGGATTACATTATCAATAACTCTGAGAAACACATGGATTTGGCGATGGATGTTGCCAAGGAACTTGACATGAAACCATACTATCTGTACAGGCAGAAGAATATGGCAGGTAATTTGGAGAATATAGGTTTTGCGACAAAAGGGCATGAAGGATTGTACAATGTCTTGATAATGGAAGAAAAACAGACTATAATTGCACTTGGTGCAGGTGGAGACTGCAAGTATGTGGTACCGACTGACAGTGATTATACAATAAGAACAGGTCGCACCGTAACAAGGTCCGAGAATGTCAAGGATCCGGGACTGTATATTGATAGAATTGATGAAATGATTAATAGAAAAAGACAGAAATTGGAGGAAATAGGATGGCTAAGGGATTAAGCAAAAAACCGGTTAACGGTATGAAGGATATTAGCCCCAGGGAAATGGAGATTCGTGATTATGTAACGGGTGTAATCAAAGACACATATCGAAGCTTTGGATATACACCTATTGAAACGCCGGCTATGGAGAATATCGCTAATTTGAGTGGTAAGCTTGGCGGAGAGAACGAGAAATTGATTTTTAAGGTGCTTAAGCGAGGTGAGAAGCTAAAGCTTGAAGAGGCGGTATCGGAAGAACAGGTTGTAGACTATGGACTGCGATATGATTTAACCGTTCCGCTTTGTAGGTATTACTCCAATAATTCAAATGACCTGCCTAAGCCTTTTAAGGCGCTTCAGATCGGAAATGTGTGGCGCGCCGACAGACCGCAGCGCGGACGTTATAGGCAATTCACACAGTGCGATATTGATATACTTGGTGAGGCGGGAAATACAGCGGAGATTGAGTTGATTCTTGCAACAACAACCACGCTGGGTAAGCTCGGATTTGAGAATTTTGAGATAAGAATCAATGAGAGAAAAATCCTTAAGGCTATGGCACTGAAGTCAGGCTTCAACGAAGAGAGCCTTGATGAAGTGTTCATAATACTCGATAAGATGGATAAAATCGGTATAGATGGCGTTAAAGCTGAGCTTGTGGATAAGTCTTATGATGAGCAAGTTGTTAACTCATATATCAACTTATTCACAATTTTACAGGATAAAAAGTCAGTAAATGAGGCACTTAATTACCTGGATAATGAGTTAAGTGATTTCTTGGATAAAGACGTATCAACATCAATGAGACAAATCGAAGAAGCTGTTAACGGAGCAAAAAGTGCTAAGTTTGAGCTTGTATTTGATCCTACTTTGGTACGAGGAATGAGTTATTATACAGGAACAATATTTGAAATTGCTATTCCCGAGTTTGGCGGAAGCTGCGGTGGCGGCGGAAGATATGATGAGATGATTAAGCGCTTTACGGGACAAGATGTTCCGGCATGCGGATTCTCAATCGGCTTTGAGAGAATAATACTGTTGTTGATGGAACAGGATTTTAGAATTCCCGAAAGCGGCAAGAAGGTTGCTTATCTCGTTGATAAGAAATTGCCGTTTGATAAATATACGGATGTAATGAAGAAGGCAAGCAAGGCTCGCGAAGAGGGCTTAAGTGTACTTGTTACCAAGATGAATAAGAATAAGAAGTTTCAGAAAGAACAATTAAGAGAAGCAGGATATGAAGAGTTCGAAGAATTCTTCGCTGATTAAGGAGGATGATATGGCAGAGTCGCTACAAGGACTTCACAGAAGTCACAGATGTACAGAGGTTACCAATAAGTTAATCGGTGAGAAAGTCACCGTTATGGGTTGGGTTCAGAAAAGACGTAATTTAGGAAGCCTTATTTTTATCGATCTCAGAGACAGAAGCGGAATACTTCAGATCGTATTCGATGAACCTAAGGTTGGAACTGATAATTTTAATAAGGCAGGAGAGCTTAGAAATGAGTTCGTTATCGCGGTAGAAGGCGTTGTTCAAAAGAGAGAAGCCGCAGTTAATGATAATCTTATTACAGGTGATATTGAGGTTATAGCTTCATCGCTCAGAATACTGTCTGAAGCGAAGACACCGCCATTTCCTATAGAAGAGGGAATTACAACTAAGGATGAGCTTAGGCTCAAGCATAGATATCTTGATCTTCGTCGACCTGATTTGCAAAGTAAGCTTATCTTAAGAAGCAAGGTGTGTTCAGCAGTTCGAAGCTTCCTTATAGATGAAGGCTTTATCGAAATAGAAACTCCTATACTTCAGAAGTCAACACCGGAAGGAGCGCGAGATTATCTTGTGCCGAGTCGAATCCATCCGGGTGAATTTTATGCGCTTCCTCAGTCGCCTCAGCTGTTTAAGCAGCTGCTTATGTGCTCGGGCTTTGACAGATATTTTCAGATAGCTAAATGCTTTAGGGATGAGGACTTGAGAGCTGACAGGCAACCGGAATTTACACAGATTGATATGGAATTATCATTCGTGGATGTTGATGATGTAATAGATGTTAATGAGAGGCTTATGGCTAAGGTGTTTAAGGATGCCATAGGTCTTGATGTTAAGCTGCCGTTTTTAAGGATGCCATGGCAGGAAGCTATGGACAGATTCGGTTCAGATAAGCCCGATATAAGATTTGGTATGGAGCTTGTGGATGTAACAGATATCGTCAAGGACTGTGACTTTGGGGTGTTTGCGACTCCCGCTAATAATGGTGGTTCTGTAAGAGGTATTACAGTGCCCGGTCAGGGTGGTATGTCTCGCAAGAAAATTGATAAGCTTGTTGAATATGCGAAGGGTGTCGGTGCAAAGGGACTTGCATATTTGTGCGTTAACGAGGACGGTACGTATAAATCAAGCTTTGCTAAATTCATGACAGAGGAAGAGCTTGATAAGCTTGTTAATGCAATGGGAGCTGAAAAGGGCGATTTGATTCTGTTTGCTGCCGATTCCAATAAGATAGTATGGGAAGTTCTGGGAAGTCTTAGGTGTGAACTCGCCAAGCAGCTTGATATGATTCCCGAGGATGAATTCGCATTTCTTTGGATAACGGATTTCCCACTCTTCGAGTATTCCGAGGAACAAGAGAGATTCGTGGCAATGCATCATCCGTTCACTATGCCATATGAAGAAGACATTGAATTCTTAATAAGCGATCCCGCAAAGGTTAGAGCCAAGGCATACGATATTGTCCTTAACGGATGTGAGCTTGGAGGAGGAAGTATCAGAATTCATCGAGAGGATGTTCAGGCTAAGATGTTTGAAGCACTCGGATTTACGAACGAAGAAGCATATGAACGCTTCGGATTCTTGCTTGATGCATTCAGCTACGGTGTGCCACCGCATGCGGGACTCGCATATGGACTTGACCGTATGATAATGCTTATGACAGGCGCAGATTCCATTCGCGACGTAATAGCATTTCCTAAGGTTAAGGATGCAAGTGATCTTATGACTGAAGCGCCATCGCCTGTCGACGATAAACAGTTAGAGGAGTTATTCCTAAGTATAAAAACTACATAAATTAATATAGTTTCCTTGCAAAGTATCTTAAAATATAAGATAATAAAACTATGTATGGTCATATAGTTTTTTATATGAGAGTTGAGAGGGAAAGGTTACTTAAAGGGGGTATTACATGCACACATTTCAACCGTATCCAATAGAATTATATGAAGCCAATCCATTCACTTTGATTGCCGATCAGTGGTACACAATCACAGCTGAGAAGGATGGCAAGGTCAATACAATGACAGCATCATGGGGCTCGCTCGGTAGCCTTTGGGGTAAGTATGTTGCCATTATCTATGTTAGAGAATCAAGATATACTCGCGAATTTTTAGATGCGTCAGAATACTTTTCCATTACTAATTACGGTAAGGAAGCAAGAAGTGCGCTTAAGTTCTTAGGCAGCGTATCCGGCAGGAATGAAGATAAGATTTCCGGTGCAAGATTTCATGTTAATTATCATGATGGTGTACCCTTTATTGATGAAGGTACATTTAGTCTTATATGTAAGAAGATGTCCAGGACACCGATTAAGCCGGAGGATTTTATTGATCCGACCATTCAAGGAGAATGGTATAAGGATGGCGATTATCATATTATGTATGTTGGCGAGATTCTACAAGCATTAGCCAGATAAAATTATTATTAAGGACTTCTTATAATGATACAGCTACGAGATGATTATACAACAGTAGTTCCACGTAATGAGGCGGGAATAAGTCTTATATCATATCAACAGATTAACGATTTGCAGACTAATTTGTGCAAGATGGGTAACATATACGGATTCTCTTTTATGAGGGAGTCCGGTGTTTTTGCGTCTTATTTTGGCTCCGATAGTCAAAGAGAAGCAATTAAGGCAATTGTTACACAAGATATGATTAATGATTTATGCGCCAAATTCACAGAGCCTTGTATTGAAACGATGTTGGAATATGATGGGGACATTTCTTATATTCGTATGACTGCTTACGCAATCTGTGATAATGATAAGAGTATTCTCGGAGTATGTATTCTGTTGGGCTTTTTGGATGACGCGGTCGGTGCAGAAGCCATACCCGACATTATTACAACAACGGATAGTGAGAGCTATGATAAGACAATAATATTTGCTGATTACATGCTCAAGCATTTCTACAGAGAGAAATTCTACTCGATGGATCTCGAAGAACATCTGTCTCATGCTAAAACAGTTGGTAAAGACCTGGAGAAGCTCTTATCTAAGAATGCGGTTCTTACTAATATCCTTAAGATGCTTGAATCAGAGAATAGCTTTGAAGAGATAGCATTTGATGTGTTTAAGGAGACGGGGGAGTATTTGGATGTTGATGATTGCATGATGCTGAGAGCTAATGTGGATAGTACATCTGTTGACTGTATTGCGGAATGGTCTGCAATTGAAGATATGGCGCTGGGCGAGTCGGTTAAGAAGCTGCAGATTGATAAGCTTCCGTTCTTTAACGGTAAGTCATATACTATTTCTTCAGATAGTATTATGCCCGATCAGTTCAGTGAGTTCTTTGTAGATATCGGTATCAGTGCAGGAGTGTTTTTGCCACTTAAGGTTAATGAAAAGCCGGGCCTATATATTGCATTTGTTAGCTTGACACCTAAGAAATGGGCTGTCGAAGAATTGAAGTTTTTACAAGATGTTAAGCGTGTTCTTCAGACCGTACTTCTTAAGAGGATTACCAAGAATTCCTTGGCGAGCTCATATACTGCATTGGAAGCTATATTGGAGAATGCCGGTTGCGGAATCAATGTCGTAGAATTGGGCAGTGATAAGAGCTTATACAGCAATGATAAGTTCAAGAATCTTCTTGATGACTCGGAAGACATGAAGGAGATGATTGAAGTCATTAGGCATACTGATATGTCTGTTGAGCATATCAGAGGCTACTATATGTCTAACAGTGATAAATGGTTTGATATTACATTTGCAAGAACACATTGGGTAGACGGCAGGGAAGTCAGACTTGCGACAGTGTTCGATGTAACGGATTCTAAGAGGTATGAACAAGAGATAGAACGGCGAGCCAATATCGATTATCTGACCGGCTTGTATAATCGTAAGAAGTGCGAGGATGATTTGCAACAGGAGGTCAGAAGAGCCAATGTTACGTCTTCAGTCGGAGCGCTTTTGTATATCGATTTGGATGACTTTAAGAACATCAATGATGCGCTTGGGCACAGAGTGGGGGACCATTTGCTTGTTGAGATTGCCAAGGCACTCGATCAGATAACCGGCGTTGATAATGTTGTATACAGAATCGGCGGTGATGAATACGGAGTTCTTGTTCCCACCACCCAATATCATAATTTGGAGAAGATTTGTAATCGTATTGTTAATCTGTTCTCTAAGAGCTGGGAGATATCGGAGAAGGAATACTATTGTACCATGGCGATGGGCTATGTGGAATTTCCGACTAACGGTACTGATGCACAGACACTGCTTCAGAGAGCTGATATCGCACTTTCATATGCGAAGGAAAAGGGCAAGAACAGAATAGAAGCATTTAATGAAGAGAAGAATGCCGATACCGTAAGAAGACTTGACCTTGAGAAGGCGCTCAGAGATGCTGTGGCAGATGATTGTAAGGAATTTATGGTTTATTATCAGCCGGTTGTTAATGTTTCAGACGGTGGCGAACCGAAGTGTTGCGGCGCTGAAGCTTTGATTCGTTGGAAGTCTAAGGGCTTTGGCTTTATGAATCCTGCGGAGTTTATTCCTCTTGCTGAATACCTGGGCCTTATCATTCCGATTGGCGAGCATATTTTGAAAGAAGCTTGCTTAAGATGTAAGTATTGGAACGATTTCGGACATCCTAATTATAAGGTTAATGTTAATTTGTCGGTTGTACAGCTTGTACAAAGCGATATAGTTGATACGGTTGCTCGGGTTGTTAAGACGACGGGCATTAATCCGGCCAATCTTACGTTAGAGGTAACGGAATCTCTTGCCGTTAATGATATGGAAGCCATGAATAAAGTCCTTAACGGATTTAGGGAGATAGGCTGCAAGGTTGCGCTTGATGATTTCGGAACAGGATATTCATCACTTAATCATATAAGATCTATGCCGCTTGATGTTATTAAGATTGATAAATGCTTTGTTGATGGCGTAGGAGACAATGCTTTCTCAGATGCATTTGTTAAGACGGTATCTAAGCTGGCAGATGCGATTGATGTTAATGTCTGCGTAGAGGGCGTTGAGCAAGAGAAGCAGAAGGAAGCCTTAGATGAGATGAATATTCAGATGATACAAGGGTTCTTATATGATAAGCCACTACCACAAGAAGAGTTTGAGAGGAAATATGTAGAGTAGTTTTTGAAGGGGGATTACACATGTTACAAGAGAGTATTAAGAAGTTAGTGCAGTACGGAATTGACACCGGACTTACGCCGGAGTGTGAGAGGATTTATACAACTAATTTGTTGTTGGATGTGTTTAAGGAGGATACCTACACCGATCCGGATGTTGATACATCTGATATTGTGTTGGAGGATGTTCTTGCGGATTTGCTTGATGAAGCTGTTAAAAGAGGTCTTATAGAAGATAGTATCGGTTTTAGAGATTTGTTCGATACAAGACTTATGAATTGCCTGATGCCGCGTCCGGCACAGGTTCAAGCCAGGTTCGAGGAGGAGTATTTAAAGTCACCGGAGGCTGCAACGGAGTATTTCTTTAAGCTTAGTCAAGACAGTGATTATATTCGCCGTTATCGAATCGTTAAGGATAAGAAGTGGACTGTTGATACGAAGTACGGTACGCTTGACATTACTATTAATCTCTCTAAGCCGGAGAAGGATCCTAAGGCTATTGCGGCTGCCAAGAATGCAACGGATGTTAAGTATCCTAAGTGTCTTTTGTGCGTAGAGAATGAAGGCTATGCAGGTAGATTGGACCATCCCGCAAGAGAGAATCATAGAATTATTCCCATTACAATTAATGATTGTGATTGGGGTTTTCAGTATTCTCCCTATGTGTATTATAATGAGCATTGCATAGTGTTTAACGGTCAGCATACACCGATGAAGATTGAGAAGGCTACATTCGTTAAGCTGTTTGACTTCGTTAAGCTGTTTCCTCATTATTTCCTTGGTTCTAATGCGGACCTTCCCATTGTAGGTGGTTCTATCCTAAGCCATGACCATTTCCAAGGCGGTCACTACACATTTGCCATGGAGAAGGCTGAGATTATTAAGGAATTCACCGTCAAAGGATATGAGGATGTTACAGCCGGAATTGTTAAGTGGCCATTGTCTGTAATCAGACTTCAGTGCAAGGATGAGAAGAGGATAATCGAGCTTGCAGATCATATCCTTGGCGCTTGGAGAGGCTATACAGACGAAGAGGCTTATGTATTTGCCGAGACTGACGGTGAGAAGCATAATACAATTACACCGATTGCAAGAAGACGCGGTGAGTTGTTCGAGCTTGACTTAGCGCTTCGTAACAATATTACAACTGATGAGTGTCCGCTCGGATTATACCATCCGCATGAGAAGCTCCATCATATTAAGAAGGAGAATATCGGACTTATTGAAGTTATGGGACTTGCAGTGCTTCCTTCGAGACTTAAGGGCGAGATGGAAGAGCTGGCTGATTATATTTTGGGCGGCAAGGATATCAGAAGCAGCGAGACGTTATCTAAGCATGCTGATTGGGTAGATGAATTTTTGCCCAATTATTCCGATATTAATAGTGAGAATATTAATGATATTATTGAGCAAGAGGTTGGCAAGGTCTTCTGCGAGGTGTTAGAGGATGCGGGCGTTTATAAGTGCGATGACGAAGGTCTTAAGGCCTTTGAGAGATTTATTGATACCTTGTAAATGTTTATTCCTGCCCGGTATTACTTTAAGAAAGTGACATATTATGGATGATAATTATAGACAATTAGCTAAATTATTTGACAATATACCAAGAATTTGCAGTAAGTGCTCGGGTCCGTTTGAATATATGGGGGCCGGAGAGTATAAATGCAAGAACTGTGGCAATATCGAATACGACGATTACGGTAAAGTGCGCAAGTTTATAGATGAACATGGTCCTGCACCTTATCATGTTGTTAAAAAGGCGACGGGAGTTAACGGTAAACTCGTCAGAGAGTATCTTGATACGCCCAGCTCTGAGGTGTCATTTGATCGTAAGTGTGCAAGGTGCGGTTGTCGTATTGCGACAGGTAGATTATGCAGCTCTTGTCAGATGCTGGAGGGTGTCGATCCTTTGCCGGATACTACAAGTGTGAAGATAAATGATTTTAGTCCACGTAGAGAGCCGAAGAGCGATGGTAAGGGCAGTATGCATTTTGTGGTAGACAGGAACAAGAAGAAATAATTAAGATATAGTATTTTTGAGCAAAAAAAATAGGCCTTAGCCTTGTGGATTCCCCCTTATCTTTAAGGGGGGGTCTTCCTAATTTACAGATAATGATTAAAGATTACCTAATGCATACTTAAGCATTGATACAGGCTTCTCACCATTAGCTACTGTCTTCTTAACGTAGTTATCATAATCTGCTGTTAATGTTGTTAATGTTGAATATTCTGTGTAATTCATAATGTTACCTCCATTAAATTTTTTGATCTTTTTTCTTCTTTCTTTTTAAATGTTCATTCGTTAATTAGAAATTACCGAGAGCGTACTTTATTAATGATACAGGTTCTTTACCTTCATGAATCATCTTGTTAGAGTACTTATCGTAATCTGCAACTAACATTCCGAATGAATCTGCAAATGTCATATCACTCATGTTTTTGTCCTCCTTTCGTTGTTCTGGTGCAATATTATCAGTTTACTTGTGTAATGTCAACAAAAACTTTTTGACCAAATTGTGAAAAACGCCCAAATTTATAGCAGAATGACTATTAAGTGAAAATGTCGGTTGTAAGATATGCACAATTTAGGGGCGCAAAGTATGTGAAAACTTAACAACATCACACAATGATATGTAAACTGTGCACAAATTGGACACACTATTTTGTGCAGTGCTAACAAAAAATGGGGGTATAATGGTATTAAAAACCGCGTGTGATACGTTGTTTGTGTTTAAAATGTGTCTAATTTATAAACAAATTATAAATTATTTTATTGAATAAATAAGAAATGGGGAGTATAATTCATCTATGAAGAACATATTATTATAAGGAGGAAAATACAAAATGGGTATGATGTTTCAAATCTATGGCGATACCTCTTATACACAGCTCTTAGGTTGGTGTTTGGTATTCGCAGGATTAGTAATCCTCAACGAAATTGGTCGTAGAACTAAGGTCGGTGGAATATTAATCTTTATCATTATTCCGATTGTTTTAACAATCTACTTTATCCTCATCCATGTTGGTTTGTTCGGTGGCACAGAGAACCAGACAGCGATGTACATGGATGGTTGGTTCCATTACTTCAAGCTATATGCGGCTGACATCGGATGTGTCGGTTTCATGATGATTAAGTATGGCTGGGGTATTGGTAAGAAGCATTGGTTCAAGGCTTGGCCTTTCTTCATCGTTGCTGCTAACATCTTAATCGCAGTAGTATCTGATATGGAGTCATTCATCAAGGGTACATTCGGCGACGGCAACGGATGGTGGGCATCTAACGAAGGTGTATTCCTTTACGGTGGATGGTGGAACCTTGTTAATGCTATCGCAGGCGTAATTAACATCTTCTGTATGACAGGATGGTGGTCAATCTATTCATCTAAGGGTAAGAAAGACATGTTATGGCCTGATATGACATTTGCATTCATCATTGCATATGACATCTGGAACTTCGAGTATACATACTTGAATCTTCCTACACATTCATGGTACTGTGGTGTTGCATTACTTCTTGCACCTACATTTGCCAACGCTTTCTGGAACAAGGGTGGTTGGATCCAGAACCGTGCTAACACACTTGCAATTTGGTGTATGTTCGCACAGGTTGTACCTCTCTTCCAGTTAAGTGAGACATTCTCTGTATTACCTACAGTATACGGAGGAGCAGACGGAAGAACTGCATTAGATATCTATGATGCAGCTATTACAGTTTATAACAGTAACGGAGCACTTAATGCCGGTGATGCAATTGCAGAGCTAGGTATTACAGCTAATCCTACAGCACAGGGTGTTGTTGCGATTGCTTCAATTGCTGCTAACGTTATCGTATTTACAGCTATCCTCAAGAGAGCTATCGAGCAGAAGAAGAATCCATATACCAACGAGATTTGGGCTGGTACAAAAGATTTCGAACTTGCTATGGCAAGAAAGGAAGCTTAATTCTAGTTTATTTAATCTAATTATATGTTCTTTATATAGAGGTAGGTTTATAGCCTGCCTCTTTTTTGTACTTATCCGTGAGCCTAATATAGAGCCTATCTGTAATATACTTTTACGACACGCTTTCGCTCTGTTTGGGTACCCCTAGCGGACGCTAAGCTCTAATTTCGCTTCGCTCATTAGTCGCTAAGCGCCGAGACCCAAAAAGGTCTTAAAAAGTATATTACAAATAGGCTCTTTGTACTACATCGGAGCCGAGAAGCCAAGACCTCTGTGGAGACTTTCGTCAGTCGGAACAGAGGTACTTGGTTCGTGGCTCACGGATAGAAAAGGCATATTACAAACAGGCTCTTCGTATCCATATAAATTGATAAGATTTTATTGCACTTAATTACATAATTAGATAAAATAAACTATATATATTTTTACGATGGGGGGATTTACAGATGATTAGATATGAGGAGAATACTAAATTTTTTCAACTGGATACTAAGAATACATCTTATTGCATGTCAGTATTAGATACGGGACATGTGGAGCATATGTATTACGGTGCCAAGATTACGGCCGATACACCTGAGTTCATGCTCGATAAGATGTGCTTTACGCCCGGTAATTGCAATGCATATGATAGCGAGCATTCGATTACACTAGAGGACGCTTCACTCGAAGCTTCCGGATACGGTAAGGGCGATATCAGAGAGCCGTTTGTTGAGGCGGTATATGCTGATGGCTCTACAACAACCGACTTTGTCTTCGATTATTGTATGGTCGATAAGGGTAAGAAGTCTTATAAGACATTGCCCGGTTCTTACAGTGATGATAATAGTCAGGATCATCTTATGATTTCCCTTAAGGATAAGAATAGCGGATGTACATTAGAGCTTCATTATTATGTATATGAAGAAGAGGATGTAATTACGCGTAGTGCTAAGTTCGTCAATACGAGTGATGATACCGTTAAGCTTTTAAGACTTATGTCTATGCAGTTAGATACTGATGAAGCCGGATATGTTATTACGAGCTTCCACGGTGGCTGGACGCAGGAGATGAATAAGCATGATGTTACGTTAACGGGCGGCCGTTTCGTTAACAGCTCATTTACGGGCGGTTCGTCTTCAAGGAGTAATCCTTTTGTTATGATGTCAAGACCTGAGACGACACAGAATCAAGGTGATTGCTTTGGTTTTAACCTTATCTATTCAGGCAATCATTATGAGTCGTTTGAGGTTAACAGCTTTGATAAGACAAGATTTGTAAGCGGTATTAATCCTTCTAATTTCTGTTTTACGCTGGAGCCTAAGGATTTCTTTGAGGCTCCGGAAGCGGTTATGACTTATTCTAAGAACGGTCATAACGGTATGAGCCGGAATATGCATGCATTTGTCAGAAAGCATGTTGTAAGGGGAAAGTGGCGTGATAAAGCGCGTCCTGTACTTCTTAACAGCTGGGAGGCGGCATATTTCGATATTAATGAGAGCAAATTGCTTAATCTTGCGGCTGAAGGAGCTAAGCTTGGTATAGAGCTCTTCGTAATGGATGATGGCTGGTTTGGCAAGCGTAATGATGATACCGCGGCGCTTGGTGATTGGACAGAGAATACCGATAAGCTTCCTCATGGTGTTAAGGGACTTGCTGAGAGAGTAAATGATCTTGGTATGGACTTTGGTATTTGGGTTGAACCTGAGATGGTCAATGTTGATTCTGATTTATATAGGGCACATCCTGATTGGGCGCTTTACATACCTGATAAGGATCATTCGGAAGGACGTAATCAGCGTATTCTTGATTTTTCTAATCCCGAAGTGGTGGATTATATTACCGATGCAATGACTAAGGTATTTAGTCTTGGCAATATTGCCTATGTTAAATGGGATATGAATAGGACATTTACTGATTACTATTCTCAATATTTACCTAAGGACAGACAAGGTGAGGTGGCGCATAGATATATATGCGGTGTATATCAGGTGATGAAGACCTTGACAGAGAAGTTCCCTGAGATACTCTTTGAAGGCTGTGCGGCAGGTGGCAATAGATTTGACCTTGGCATCCTGTCATATTTCCCGCAGATATGGGCAAGCGATTGTACAGATGCCATCCAGAGACTTAACATACAGAATGGATATTCCTATGGCTATCCGATGTCTACCGTATCAGCGCATGTATCGGGATGTCCTAACCATCAGACGCTTAGAACAACCCCAATTGATACACGATTCAACGTAGCAAGCTTTGGGGTACTCGGATATGAAATTAATCTATGCGATGCTACTAAGGACGAGAAGGAAGCTATCAAGGAGCAGATAGAGATATATAAGAAATACAGAGATACAATGCAGTTTGGAGATTTCTACAGAGTTAAGGCCGGCGACACATATCAATGGACGGTTGTGTCAGAAGATAAGAAGACAGCAATCGGTATGGTGGCTCAGGTGCTTATGCATGCCGGTAAATCATATCAGAAATTCAAAGCATATGGATTAGATCCCGATAAGCGTTATCATTTCTATGGCAGAGAGCTTAAGTATCATCTTAAGGAGTATGGTGATCTTATCAATACAGGCATGCCCAGCTTGCCGTTGATTGGTAAGCCACACATTAATCCTAATAATGATACGCTTATGAACTTATTTAATAAGGTTAATCCGATGAATGGAGAGAAAGAAGATTACGTGGCTTACGGTGATGCACTTATGAATTGCGGCGTTAAGCTTAAACAAGCGTATATCGGAGTAGGATACAACGGAGAGGGAGAGACGAGACATTTCCCTGATTTTAGTTCACGCATTTACTTTATTGAAGAAGAATGAATGTAACGTATGGTAAGATTCCGGTAATTATTCCGGCGCTTAATCCTGATAACAGAATATTTAGTTTCATAAGCTCGCTTAAGGATGAGGGCTTTACTAATATTGTCGTTGTAGATGACGGAAGTGATGATGCGCATAGAACGGATGTATTAGAGAAGCTTACCGGTGAAGGAATCACGGTTCTTGAGCATAACGGCAATAAGGGCAAGGGCGTGGCGCTTAAGACGGGTATGTCTTATGTGTACCGCGCAATGAATGATTCGCTTGGGGTTATTACGGCAGATTATGACGGCAGGCAGAGAGCGGATGCAGTTGCGAAGGTGGCTGATAAGCTGATAAACGGAACAAAGCTGGTCTTGGGCGTTCGTGACCTTAATAATACCAGTATGTCTAACGGTATGCGCCGAGGCTATAAGCTAACCGGAATGGTTTTTCGGCTGCTTTACACTAAGGATATTAAGGATATCCAGACCGGTCTTAGGGGTATAACGTATTCTCTTATCCCGGAAATGCTTGAGATTAAGGGTAAGCGCTATGAATATGAGCCGAAGATGCTTGTGTATGCCGTACGCAATGAGATACCTGTTGAGCATATAGATGCCGGTCCGATAAGACCCCTTGAAAGTGATAATGAGACACTTTATATAAGTGATAATTTCAGAACATTTGCGGATTCCTTTAGGATTTCTATTGCGCTGTTTCTGAACTTTTTGGAATATGCATTGACATCAATTACGGCGACGCTTGTTGATTTTCTGCTGTTCTTTATTCTTTCGGAATTCGTATTTGTCAATATGGACCTTAATATATGCGTTTTGCTGTCAACAATACTTGCCAGGGTAGTATCCGCAACACTCAGCTTTACAATTAACAGGAAAATTGTGTTCAAATCGGATGCTGACCTAAAGAAATCTATCTTTAGATTTTATACGCTTTCGGCACTGGTAATGCTTTGCTCTGCTGAGCTGGTAACACTGTTTGTTACACTGTTTGGAGGTAATAAGACAATTACCAAGTTATTTGTAGATTTGTGCCTGTTCTTTGTAAGCTATCAGATACAACAAAGAGTAATATTCAGGAAGAAATAATTGTTGTAGATTTTGTACATTTTTGTTGGACTACACAAGAGATTGTAGTATAATATAACATAGGGTTTTGATAGGGAAAGTGTGCCCTGAGGGGAGTTTGTTGCAGAATATTATTCTGCGAGAGGTTTTTTTGATGAGTTCAGTTTTTACCAAATTTAAAGGCTCGAAGGTAGCCACCATATCCAAGGTAGTTGTTGCAATTTTAATATTTGTGGCTGTAATTTTGGGTGGTGTCGGATTTATTATGTCCGTAAGATCTGAGAGTACAGCAAGTGTCCAGAAGCTGGACGAGGGCTGGGATATTGTTATTAATGATTCTATATATGAAGATGTCAATTTATCTACATTCCGTGTGCCGGACATGAAGAAGGGTGATACTTTAATTCTCAAGAACAGTTTGCCTGATCAGATGGATAGTAATATTTCATGTATGATGTTTTTGATTTATTTGTCGGCAATTGATATCAAAGTAGATGACTCATTAATCTATTCATATGGCGAGGATAAGTTAGAATCCGGTTTTGTGGGTTCGGGTTATCATTTTATTCAATTGCCTTACGGATGCGAAGGCAAGGAAGTTACTATTATAGTTAAGCCCGCTGAGAATAATGCATTTACCAATATACCGGTACCGACTGTTGTTCCGACACAATATGCACCGCAATCGTTTACCGATCGTAATGTTGGTAATATTTTCATATGTGTATTCTTGTTCATGCTGGGTGTTGTAGTAACACTTATAAGTACGCTGGCACTGTTTTATAATAATAATTCCAATAACCTTACGATAATCGGTGTCTTATCAATACTTATCGGTGGTTGGGCGTTGTGTAATACCAAGGTATTACAGATGTTCTCCATTAATTTGGAATTTAATACATCGCTTGAATATATTTGCCTGTTTGTTGCACCGATACCGTTACTTGCTCTTCTTGTAATGGTTAGACGCGATCAAGTGTCATGGAAGAAGAAGCTGCTTGTTGCATGTATGCTTTTGATACTTGTATTTGATGTCGTGAGTACAATATTACATTTTACGAACATAGCGCATTATCCGAGTACTCTTGCAACATTCCATTTCTTGGCATTTGCTTCAATTGCTGTTGCGGCTATTGCGGGGTGGAAGAAGTTCTCAGAGATGGAGCGTGCTGAGAAGGTTCTTAATATCGGAATACTTACACTTTGCGCATTTGCGGGTATTGATATTGTCAGATTTAATTTATCTAAGTATATATGGCCGGAGAATGAATCCTTTGCCAATTCAATATTGCCGTTTGGTATGTTCGTATTCATAATCATCCTTATCGCAAGCTACTTAGCATCTCTGTTGGATATGATTAAGGAGAGTGCTGAGACTGAGGCATTAGCGGTTATGGCTTACACCGATCCTCTTACGGGTCTTTATAACAGAGCGAAGGCTGAAGAGACATTTACGCAGCTTGTTAAGGATGAGAAGGATTACTTCTTGATTAATATGGATCTTAACGGTCTTAAACGTATGAATGATAGATTTGGTCATGAGAAGGGCGATTTGCTCATCACATCCTTTGCGGGCATATTGAAGGAATGCTTCAGTGAGATAGGAACTGTTGTTAGGATGGGTGGTGACGAATTCCTGGTGGTGATTGATAGTGAAAATGAGGAAGACATTAAGCCGGCATTAACTAAGATGATTAAGCTGGAAGCAGCCAAGACTAAGGAGACCGGTATGCGAATTGAGACTTCGTTCGGTATATCATCTAATATTGAGGACAGAAGTCGCAATCCTGAGCAGGTATATTCTATTGCGGATTCAAGGATGTACGCTATGAAGCAGAAATCTAAAACCAAACGCCAAGATTAGTGGTATAGACTAAACGTCAGGATTGATGGTATAAGTCGGCAAGAAAAAAGGAGAAGGGAGATTACTGGCATGAATCTTAAGCAAAGGCAGATGGGCGAGAAGAAGAAGTTGAGCTTTTTTGTTACAATTGTAATTATGATTGTAATGGCATTATTCTGCGTCGCCAAAATTTTATTGAGTGGACAGATGATAGATTTCATTCGAATAGGAGTCGTTGGTGTATGCTTGATTTTTGTAATAATTGCGGGAATTGCATTTAAGAATAAAGAGGGCTCGGAGATGTTCTTTACCTATGCGTCCGGGGTTGCATATGGTACGGTTTATCTTACATCTACCGATGATTTGTATCTGTATGCATTTATGTTTCCTATTATTATTCTTGTGCTATTATTCCAAGATACCAAGAAGGCAATAATTGGATCCATAGCTGCGATTGTAATTAATATTGCAGCAACGGTAATAGCGATTGTGTCAGGTGGACAGATGCTGCAGGTGATTGCTCAGATGGTATTTACAATTGTTACATGTGTAATCGCTGTTATGGTTATTAAGAAGCTTAATCAACATACGAATGAGACAATGGAAGCAATTGCGGATTCCGCTAAGGCTCAAGAGGGTACGGCGAGAGAGATTGTCGGTGTATCTGAGAATATTGCCGATAAGATTGACGGTGCACAAGGTCTTGTAACTAAGCTTAATGACGCAATAAGCGAGAGTAACAGTTCTGTTAATGATATTGCCGCAAGTATGAAGACTACTGCGGAAGCCATCGAAGATCAGACAGTTATGACGTCTGACATTCAAGAGAATATACAGCAGGCTGAGCAAGAGACTAATAACATGATGGAAGCAGCTAAGCATGCGAGCGCAACAGTAGACGAAGGTGCTAAGCTTTTAGAAGAGCTTAAGCAGCAGGCTTTAGAGACAGCTGAAGTTAATAGATCGACTCGCGCCACTACAGAAGAGCTTAATGAGCGTATAAGAGAGGTTGAAGAGATTATCGGAGCAATCTTAAGTATCTCAGATCAGACTAACTTACTTGCGCTTAATGCATCGATTGAGGCGGCAAGAGCCGGCGAGGCAGGTAAAGGATTTGCCGTTGTTGCTGATGAGATTCGTAACCTATCAGAGGAGACTAAGGATTCAACAGAGAAGATTACAGCCATTATCAATAAGCTGACAGTTGATGTTGATAAAGCCGGTAAGAATATGGAGCGTTCGGCTGAGAGTTCAGATCGTCAGAATGAGATGATTGAGGTTACCGGCGAGAAGTTTGATACAATAAGAGATGAGATGGAGGAATTAACTCATTCGGTTGATAATATAGCTAATAAGGTTAATGAGATTGTCTTAGCCAATACCAAGATTATGGATTCAATTTCTAACCTATCGGCTACATCTGAAGAGATTGCCGCTTCATCAGAGAGCAGTATAACGGTATCAGATCAGAGTATGGTTTACATGGGAGATATGACAGATCTTCTTAATGATGTATTTGATGTATCTAATAACATGAAGTCAATGGTTAATAAGGCTGAAGAGTAGATTGTTAGGTTAATACGGACATAATATAATCAGGGCTTTTAAGCCCTGATTTTTTGATGGATTTTATTGCTTTTCTCCGTTAATTGTTGCTTTCTCGCCGTCGTCTATAGGGATTATTAAGCATCGCTTACCATCTAAGAATGTAGTTGTAATCTGATCCTTCTTCTTAGGAGTAACATTTACCACAATATCATTATCCTTGCCATCTGCGTCAACTGCGCCTGCTGCTTGAAGCTTATGATTAAGCTCAGCTACTTCCTTTAGTAAGTTCTTCTTCTCAATCTTAAGCTCATTATTCTTAAGCATCTTAGCGTCTAATACTTCGGTAGCCTGAGGCACTTCGTCTACAAAGAATTCTTCATACTTCTTAGTAATGGTATCGGCCTTCTCTTCTGTAATCGGACTGTCCTCAAGTATCTTATGAACATCAGAAGCTTCTAATATGATAGGTTCATCCTTGTCAAGTATTTCTTCCTTAGACTCAATATAATCATTAAGATTAGCCTGTATGTCAACGATAATCTCAGAAGTGTCTTCCTTGTCGGGACCTATTGTCTGAGCCAATATATTGGTAAAGGCGTTCTTCTTCTCGGTTGCGGTAAGCTTACTTGCGCAGCCAAGTCCGTTCTCCCAGAATTCCTTGTGAGGGTCGTCAGCCTTCTTAGTGTACATCATAATGCTGTGAATGTCAGAGCTTCTGTCGGTAAAGCACGGAAATGTAAATCCGCTGTCAACAGGACCTACAATCCAATCTCTGATACGTGCGCCGATTCTGTTCTCATCCTCTCTGTAGCCAAGTCCCGGCTTAGAAAGCATAACAGGACAGATGCTGCATATAATGTAGGAATAAGTCTCTTCTGACTCATCAAGCTTCATATTGTCGCTTGTCTTAACTATTACATCATAGTCGTCGTAATATAAAAGAATAAGATAATTGCCGACAAAGTCATATGTCTCAATTACATGATCGAAGAATGCTTCGCATAGACTCTCGTCCTTGAGTTCGCTTTGCTTAAGTGCCATAAGACTTTGCTGAGGCGAACCAAGCTCTTCTGCTTCTATGGGAAATGCTAATTCTATCAGATTGTTGCCAACTGTTCCGGATAATGTCTTGCTTGCAATCTCTAAGTATTTGTGAAGCTCTTCGTCTTGCATGTCAAGGAAGTTCTCGTTGAACGTACAAACCTTATCCTTAGATGAATTAACGTAACAGCCTACTATTCTTGAGATGGTGCTTGTATCCTTCTTCAGACGTCTTTTTATTTCTGCAACTTCTTTCTTGTTCATAATTTAAGCTCTCCTTTTCCTAATGTATATAGTGTACCAAAAAAACTTGAATTTACAAGGCTTTTGATATAATATTAGTAGTGGTTTTTTGCAAGAGGTTATTATTTTTGGAGGAAGATTAAGTGGAACTGTTAGAGCTTAGAGAGTTACATAGAGGATATAGTGAATATGACGGTAAGACAGTTACCGTCGGCGGATGGGTTAGAAGCATAAGAGATTCTAAGACATTTGGATTTATGGTGCTTAGTGACGGCACATTTTTTGAGCCTACGCAGGTTGTATTTGCGGATAAGCTTGATAATTTTGCCGAGATAGCTAAGCTTAATGTCGGTACAGCTGTAATTGTAACAGGAGAAGTAACGCTTACTCCCGATGCAAAGCAACCGTTCGAGATTCAAGCAACGAAGGTAGAGGTAGAAGGAGCATCGACGCCTGATTATCCTTTGCAGAAGAAGCGTCATAGCTTTGAATATCTCAGAACCATATCACATCTCAGACCGCGTACCAATACATTTCAAGCAGTGTTTCGTGTAAGAAGCTTATGTGCGTATGCCATTCATAAGTTCTTCCAGGAGAGAGACTTTGTGTATGTGCATACACCGATTATTACAGGCTCCGATGCGGAGGGCGCAGGCGAGATGTTTCAGGTTACAACCATGGATTTATGTAATGTGCCTATGTTAGATGGAAATGTTGATTACAGCCGGGATTTCTTTTCTAAGAGCGCTAATCTTACTGTGTCGGGACAGCTTAATGGTGAGACATTTGCACAGGCTTTTAAGAACATTTACACATTCGGACCGACATTTAGAGCCGAGAATTCCAATACAACAAGACATGCGGCTGAGTTTTGGATGATTGAGCCGGAGATTGCTTTTGCCGATCTTACAGACGATATGATGCTTGCAGAAGCGATGATTAAGTATATTATTAATTATGTAATTGAGCATGCACCGGAGGAGATGGAATTCTTTAATAAGTTTGTTGACAAAGGACTTTTAGACAGACTCAGACATGTGGCTGATTCAGACTTCGGACGTATTACTTATACAGATGCTGTTAAGGAGTTAGAGAAGAATAACGATAACTTCGATTATAAGGTTTCTTGGGGATGCGATTTGCAGACGGAGCATGAGAGATATCTTACTGAAGAGGTGTTTAAGCGTCCTGTGTTCGTGACTGATTATCCTAAGGAGATTAAGGCCTTCTACATGAAGCTGAATGATGATGATAAGACGGTTGCCGCTATGGATTTGCTTGTGCCGGGCATCGGTGAGATAATCGGCGGTAGCGAGAGAGAGGCAAGAGTAGATGTTTTACAGGCTCGTATGAAGGAGCTGGGTCTTAGTGAAGAGGATTATGATTTCTATCTTGACCTTCGTAAGTACGGAAGCACGAGACATGCAGGCTATGGTCTCGGATTTGAGAGATGCGTTATGTATCTTACGGGCATGAGCAATATCAGAGATGTAATTCCGTTCCCGAGAACAGTTGGTAGCTTAGTATAATAAAAAAGAGAAAAAAGAGCAAAGGAACATTTATCATGAGTAAAATAACAATACCTGATGGGTACGAATCAACACTTAATCTTAAGGAGACACAGATTGCAATTAAGAGAGTCAAGGACTTCTTCCAGGCTCAGCTTGCGGCACAGCTTAATCTCAGGCGTGTGACGGCACCACTGTTTGTTACGCCCGAGTCGGGTCTTAATGATAATCTTAACGGCGTTGAGAGACCTGTTAGATTCGGTATTAAGGAACAAGACGATAATGAGGTTGAGGTTGTACATTCTCTTGCGAAATGGAAGAGGATGGCCCTTGGTCGTTACGGCTTTAAGGAGGGCGAAGGCCTGTATACTGATATGAATGCCATAAGACGTGATGAGGACACTGATAATATTCATTCTATATATGTAGACCAATGGGATTGGGAGCAGATTATTACGGCTTCTGACAGGACTAACGAGGTCTTAGAGAATCGCGTTAAGTCTGTATATGATGCCTTAAGACTTACTGAGAAATATGTGTCTAACCGTTACGAATATGTGGAGTGCTTCCTTCCTGAATCAATTTATTTTATTACTTCTCAGGAGCTTCTTGATATGTATCCCGATTTGGATGCCAGACAGAGGGAGTATATGATTGCAAAGGAGAAGAAGGCGGTATTCGTTAAGCAGATAGGAGATGTATTATCTAATGGCGAGAAGCATGACGGACGTGCGCCCGATTATGATGACTGGTCACTTAACGGAGATATTATCGTATACTATCCCGTGCTTGATATTGCACTTGAATTGTCTTCTATGGGTATAAGAGTGGATGAGAATTCGCTTGTTACGCAGCTTGAGAAGGCGGGATGCTCTGAACGCTTAGAATTACCGTTCCAGAAGTCGATTATAGATAAGAAATTGCCCTACACCATCGGTGGTGGTATAGGACAGTCACGTATCTGTATGTTCTTCCTGCGTAAGTGCCACATAGGCGAGGTGCAAGTGTC
>CAJOIL010000008.1 GCA_905234525.1 uncultured Lachnospiraceae bacterium
GGCGCGGGCGGACAGCACATTAACAAGACAAGCTCTGCCATTAGAATTACACATTTCCCAACGGGGATAGTTGTGCAATGTCAGAATGAGCGTTCTCAGCATATGAATAAGGATAAGGCTATGCAGATGCTTAAGGCGAAGCTGTATATACTTAAGCAAGAAGAGAATGCCAGTAATTTGGATGAAATCAGGGGCGAAGTAACTGAGATTGCCTGGGGCAATCAGATTCGTAATTATGTTATGCAACCGTTTACTTTGGTTAAGGATACAAGAACCAAAGAAGAGACGGCTAATGTGGATGCCGTAATGGATGGCGACATCGATATTTTTATTAATGCATATCTTAAGTGGAAGGTGAAATAACGTAAGTGACTGTGAACCTAAAGCCTGCTAAGCGATTTTCGTCATGAGAGTGCAGTTTTTAGGTGAACAGGAACGAAAGGAGACCAGCGATATGACGATACAAGAATGCTATGAGAAGATGGGTGGCAATTATAATGACGTAATCAGCAGACTCCGCAAGGAGACATTGGTTGAGAAATTCCTTGTTAAGTTTCCTGATGACCCCAGCTACAATGAACTTGTAGCAGGCATTGAAGCAGTTGATGTAAAGACTGCCTTTCGTGCTGCGCATACACTTAAGGGTGTATGTCAGAATCTTGCACTTGCCGGTCTTTTTGAGCCGGTTAATGAGATGACTGAAGCCTTTAGAATAGAAGATTTTAATACAGGTAAGTCATATCTTGATGAAGTAACGAGTAATTATAATACTGTACTTGAAGTAATAGGTGAATTTGTCGCTGAACAAGAATAAGCACCACGATAATTTAAAAGCTTACTTTTGGAGTAAACTGTATGACCATGACTAATGAACAGTTACTTGAAGCCGGATTTACTAAGGATCAAGTTGATGAGATACAATTAGGAAGAGATGACGGAGTCAACGTGTCTTTATATGCCAACAAAGATTTGCTGGCTATTCAGATGCGTCAGGTTAGACTTGGTCTTCTTTCCGGCGTAATGGTCTCAAGATATAACGATCCTTCGTACGATTGGTTCCAGATGGAGGAGATTCGACTCGGTCTGGAGAACCATATTGATGTTGGCAAATACGCCGACCACTCAATCCCTTATATGAAGATGAGGCAGATTCGTAAGGGTCTTGAGATGGGGATTGACTTATCTCCTCAGATGGCCCTCAATGCTGATGTGCTTCGTCAGATTAGGAAAGCATTAAGAGTTGGAATTGACATTTCCAAGTATGTTAGTGAAGGCTACAATGCAGGACAATTAGAAGAGATACGTAAGGGCTTAGAGAAAGGCCTTGCGATAGATGACTATATACAGATAGAGTTTCGCGGAAGTACGATAAGAGAAATATGTGATGGACTTGAGAATGGTGTTGATGTCAGTGTATATGCTGACGTTGAATACTCTTGGCGTCAGATGCGCGAGATTCGTTTGGGACTTGAGAATCAGTTAGATGTAGGACTTTATAATAACGTCTTCTATGATTGGCGTCAGATGCATGAGATTAGGCTCGGACTTTTGCTTGGTCTTGATGCCGCCACGTATGCCAGACTGTCATTTACCTATAAGGAGATGCGAAACAGGCGCGAAGCGCTTGAGAAGGCAGCCTTTAATCTCACTGAAGAAGGTGCGGTTGGCAGTGTTGTTGGCGATATCAATATTTCGATTGTGGAATTCGGCATGAAGGCAGTGATGACTTGTCCTAAGGGCAACAAGTACACTCGTGCCGCAATTGATGATGCAATGGAGAATGCTAATGTAGTGTCAGGCATTCTTACCAATAACATTAACAGAGTGGTAGGTACGTCATCTAAGGGGCAGGAGGTAATAATTGCCGAGGGCACACCACCGGTAGAAGGTAAGGATGGTTACTATGAATTCTTCTTTGATACTAATCCGTCCAGGGAGCCTAAGGAATTAGATGATGGCTTTCTTGATTTTGTAAATGTTGATTGGTACGAAACTGTTGAGCGTGAACAGAAGCTCGCTGTATACCATCCGGCTACTAAGGGCGTTGATGGAATGAGTGTTACGGGGATTAAGCTTCCCGGACGTAACGGTGCAGAGCTTAAGGTCTTAACGGGTAAGGGATTTACCAAGAGCGTAGACGGCAATGAGTATTTTGCTGATTTTGCCGGTATTATTGAATACAATGAAGCGCGCGGTACAATTAACGTTTCAGAGAGTCTTGAAGTAGATGAGGTTAGTAATGTAACAGGTGCTATTGATTTCAACGGTAATGTTCATGTTAAGCGTGGTGTAGGTGTCGGCTCTAAGATTAAGGCCGGCGGAGATGTCATGGTTGACGGATTCGTAGAAGCTTGCTTTATTGAGGCCGGTGGCGATGTAATTCTTAAGAAAGGAGCCAATGGCAAAGGTGGTCCGTCCTTGATTAAAGCAGAAGGAGAGATTAAAGGCAGATTTTTCGAGAATATTAAATTAGAAGCAGATGTTGGCATCCAAGCTAACTATTGCTTGCATTGCGATATCTTTACAAAAGGAGTACTTGATTTATCAAGTCGTAAAGGTCTTCTTTTGGGTGGTAGGTCTATTGTTGAAGAGAAGGTTAATGTCAATAATATTGGCAATAAGCTTTCTACACCGACTGTTGTTGTTGTCGGTGTCAGTGATAGGATGCGTGAAGTCGGTAAAGGCATTCAGGCTGAAATGAAAGCAGTCAGAGGAGAGCTTAAGATTTTAGAGAATGCACAGAATCAATTCAGAGAGGTTTATCCTCCGGAAGAACTTAATGAATTGGAGATTTATCTTAAGATAGAGAATGCCATATATACAAAAGAACTGCAGATGAATGAGCTAAAGGAAAAGAGACAGGCTTATGTAGACAGAATCAAAGAACTGATGGCAGCTAAGGTGAATATCAGAAATCACCTATATGAAGGTGTAAAGTTTGATGTTAACGGTAAGATATGGAAGTCAGAGAAGAAATACAATGTTACCATTACAGGTAGCGCCAACAATATTATAGTTAGCGAGAATTAATAGGGAGACTTTATGGATAAGACTATACTTATTGTCGATGATGACGATATGGAAAGACAGATGATATCTGATATCTTGTCTGAAGAGTACAATATAATGGAGTCCGAGTGTGGCAATGATGCAATTAAGGTCATTAAGGAGAGGGGCAATTCCATATCGGGAATCGTTCTTGATTATATGATGCCTGACGGCAATGGTCTTGATGTATTAAAATATATGAAGGCATCAGGTGATATTAATAAGATTCCCGTGCTCGTACTTACGGGAGAGAAGCAAAGTGATATCGAATCGAACTGCCTTGAGCTCGGGGCGGTCGATTACATGAGAAAGCCTGTTGAGGCAATTCTTATTAAAGTCAGAACGCATAATGCGTGTGAGATATATTCGTATAAGAAGGATTTAGAGGCACAGGTTGCTAAGCAGATGGATACCCTGCAGAAGCAGAATCGTCTTCTTACGATTCAAGCAGAAAGAATCAAGAAGAGTAAGGAGAAGATGGGAGATGTGCTGGGTTCTATCGTTGAATACAGGAATGTAGAATCCGGAGACCATGTCTTAAGAGTTAAGGAATTTACCAGAATACTGTGCAGATGTTATATGGAGACATATCCTGACAGTGAACTTAATAATGAGAGAATAGATACGATTGTATCAGCATCGGCACTTCATGATATAGGTAAGATAAGTATACCTGATAGTGTATTACTTAAGCCGGGTAGATTAACAGAAGAGGAATATGAACTCATGAAGTCTCACACGATTAGAGGAGCTGAGATGCTTGAAAGTGTAGATGGTGTGTGGTCGGAGGATTTCAAGAGATGTTGTGCTAATATCTGTAAATATCACCATGAGAAATACGATGGTGCAGGTTATCCTTACGGCCTTGAAGGAGATGAGATTCCTCTTGAAGCACAAATTGTTGCGCTCGCCGATGTGTATGATGCTTTGGTAAGTGAGCGTATATATAAGAAGGCATACAGTCTTGATAAAGCATTTCATATGATTACCAACGGTGATGCCGGAGTATTTTCTCCTAAGGTAATTGAGTGCTTCAGACAGACCAGGGAGCAATTCGAAAGTGTATCCAAAAAGTATGCTACAGATACTGTAGAAGAAGAGACCATTGATGATGATGATGATTATGAGTAAGCCGGACATAAGAAGGGCGTCGGTTGTAATAACCGGCGCCCTTATCATATGCTTAATTATTGAATTGTCAGTTGTCCGTTAAGTACATCTACTGTTAATGTAGAGTCTAATTCGACATTGCCCTCCAATATTTTCTTTGCGCAAAGTGTCTCAACATTGCGTTGCAGGTATCGTTTAAGAGGGCGTGCACCGTACGTTGCATCGTAACCATTATCGACGATAAAGTCGCGTGCTTTTGGTGTGAGTTCTACGCTAAGTTGTCTGTCACTGAGTCTTGCATTTAGCTCATCCATTAGTATGTCAACGATGCCTGAGATACCTTCCTTGGTGAGTGGTCTAAAGATAAGTAGTTCATCAAGCCTATTTAAGAATTCAGGTCTGAAACTTCGTCTTACTTCAGTCATAACAAGCTCTTCCGCCTCGGGTGACACATTTCCTTCATTATCAGTTGCTTCTAACAGATATGCAGAGCCTAAGTTAGAAGTGAGAATAATTATTGTATTTTTAAAGTCAACCGTTCGACCTCTTGAATCAGTAATTCGACCATCATCTAAGACCTGTAACAGTACATTAAATACATCAGGGTGAGCCTTCTCAACTTCATCGAATAAGACTACACTGTATGGCTTGCGTCGAACAGCTTCCGTAAGCTGACCGCCTTGGTCGTAGCCCACATATCCGGGAGGCGCTCCGATAAGACGTGATACGGAATGCTTCTCCATATATTCGCTCATATCAATTCGAACCATATTGTTCTCGTCATCGAATAATGTACGTGCCAATGTCTTAGCAAGCTCTGTCTTACCGACACCCGTAGGACCTAAGAACAGGAACGAGCCTATCGGCTTGCCGGGGTCTTTAATGCCTGCCTTGGATCTTATTATTGCTTCGGATACCTTAGTAACAGCATCATCTTGTCCTATAACTCGCTTATGTAATTCATCTTCAAGATGAAGAGTTTTGTTACGCTCGGATTCTGTTAATTTGGCAACGGGTATACCGGTCCATCGAGATATTATCCTTGTAATTTCGTCTTCGGATACCTTGTCGTGTACAAGGGTAACGTCCTGCTTGCTTAAAAGCTCTTCCTGTGCCTCCAATTCTTTTTCAATGCGAGGCAGCTCTCCGTATTGAAGCTCTGCGGCTTTATCAAGGTCATAGCTTTGCTCTGCAACCTTGATTTGGCCCTTTATATTTTCAAGCTCTTCTCTAAGTGTTGTTACCTTGCTGACTGCTTCCTTTTCGTTATCCCATTTAGCCTTTTTCTCATTGAATTTATCCCGAAGGTCAGCTAATTCCTCTTGCAGATTGCTTAGTCTTTCAAGACTTAGCTTGTCATCCTCCTTCTTAAGAGCTGTTTCTTCAATCTCAAGCTGCATGATACGTCTGTTCATCTCATCCATTTCTGCGGGAAGAGAATCGAGCTCCGTCTTGATAAGAGCACATGCTTCATCCACAAGGTCAATCGCTTTATCGGGCAGGAATCTGTCTGTTATATAACGGTCTGACAAATATGCTGCACTGACAAGAGCAGTATCCATTATCTTAACGCCGTGATATACCTCGTATCTCTCCTTGATACCTCTTAGGATTGAAATGGTATCCTCAACCGTAGGTTCATCAACCATTACAGGCTGGAAACGTCTCTCAAGAGCCTTATCCTCTTCTATGTATTCTCTGTATTCGTCAAGAGTGGTAGCGCCTATACAGTGAAGCTCGCCACGTGCAAGCATAGGCTTTAGCATATTGCCTGCATCAAGCGCACCGTCATTCTTGCCTGCGCCTACAATTGTATGAAGTTCATCGATAAACAGAATTATTTCTCCGTTAGAGGATTTGATTTCATCAAGTACCGCCTTAAGACGTTCCTCGAATTCGCCACGATACTTAGCGCCTGCGACAATTGAGCCCATATCGAGAGCAAAAAGTCTCTTGTCCTTAAGAGATTCAGGCACATCACCTCTAACAATTCTCTGAGCCAAGCCTTCAACAACAGCTGTCTTACCAACGCCGGGCTCACCGATAAGAACGGGATTATTCTTAGTCTTACGGGAAAGAATTCTGATTGCGTTACGAATCTCTGTATCACGACCGATTACCGGATCGAGCTTTTGACTTCTTGCTCGTTCAACTAAGTCGTAGCCGTACTTCTCTAATGTGTCGTACGTAACCTCGGGATTGTCACTTGTAACTCGCACATTTCCCCGAACCTCAGATAAGGCTGTTAAGAATCTGTCCCTTGTGATGCCGTATTCGCCTAGGATGTTACTGATTGCTTTATTGGGATTCTTAATCATGCTAAGCATAAGATGCTCAACAGATACGTATTCATCACCCATTGCCTTAGCTTCGTCCTCGGCTGTGATAAGGACTTTATTCAAGTATTGTCCCATTATCATCTGTCCGCCGCTTACCTTGGTACGAGCCTCTAATGCTTTAAGCGATGTTGACTTAAAGTGGTCTAGGTCAATTTCCATCTTTTTAATAAGCTGTGGAATCAAACCACCCTCTTGTCTAAGCAGTGCAAAAAGTAAATGCTCCTGCTCTAATTCCTGGTTACCGTATTCTATTGCGAGCTTCTCCATATCCTGGATAGCCTCGACTGATTTCTGTGTAAATCTTGCTAAATTCATGATGTCACCTCCTCTATTTGTTTAATCGAATAAATTGCAGGAACAACTCTTCGTAGACATTCTAAGTCGAGAAGAGTTAGTTCTTGAATTTATTAACGGATAATACTTAATGACTTAATCGTAATAAATTGCAAGAACAACTCTTCGTAGACATTCTAAGTCAAGAAGAGTTAGTTCTTGAATTTATTAACGGATAAAATCTTATTACGATTATATAATAGCACCTGTTGTTAGCACTGTCAAGAGTCGAGTGCTAATTATGGATTTTTTCTTTTTTTGTGGAAAAAAACTATAAAAAGGTGTAAAATGTAAATTAAGTTAATGTTGGAAAGGGGGATGTTTATTTATGAGTTCCAATAACTCAAAAGCAAGTAATAAGGATGTTAAGTTTGGGTTGATGAGCAGACTGCTGATGATATCGTTATTGCCGATGTTAGTTTTGGCTATAGGTATCGGATTGGTTAGTTATTTTCAGATGGTTCAAGCGCTTAATAATGAAGCGTTAGCATCACTGGAATCGACAGCACATGCAGTTAAGGCTTCCTATGATAGTCTTAATGGCGGTGATTATTATCTTGACAAAGACAACAATCTTTTTAAGGGTAATTATAATATAACAGCCAACACGGATGAAATGGATAACTATGTTGAAGGAAGCGAGCAGGATGTTACATTAATATATGAGAAGACTCGAAGAGCAACTACCTTATTAGGTAAGGACGGTAAGCGTATACTTGGCACAGATATTTCCGATAATGTATATGATACTGTAATGAAGGGTGAGACATTTACTACAAGTGATATCGTAATTAATGATAAGAATTATTACGCAGCATATATTCCCCTTAAGAATGGTGATAAGGTTGTCGGTTGTGTATTTGCGGGAATGCCATCTGATGAGGTGTTATCACAAGCCAACAGTGTTCTTTTAATAATTATAATTGTCAGTGTTGTTTTGTTAATTATCGGCGCAGTTATTACGATAATTACATCAAGAGATATAAGTAAGTCGATATCGGCATGTAAGGATGCAATGAATGATTTGTCTCAGGGTGATCTTAATGCACACGTTAGTGCTAAGATAGCTAAGCGTAAAGATGAGATAGGTTCTCTTGCAAGAGCACTTCATAATACATGTGATACTCTTAAGGGTACGGTTAATCGTATATTAGAGGCTGCCGAGACACTTGTTAACTCAAGTAATGAGATACAGGATATGACATCAACGACTTCTCAGACGGCTGATGAGATTAGCCATGCTGTTGAGGATATATCAAGAGGAGCAATATCTCAGGCTGAGCAAATTGAGACAGCCAATAATCAGATTAATTATATGGGTGAACAGATTGAAGGCATTGTAGGTGGTGTATCTGCTCTTAATAAGACATCTACGGTAATGAAGAATGCCGGAGATGATTCCAATAGGATTATTAGTGATCTTAGTGAATCTAATGATAGGACTAATGAAGCGATTACCAAGATTGCCAGACAGGTTCAGCTTACAGATGAATCAGCTGTTAAGATTCAAGATGCAGTATCACTTATTACATCAATTGCAGAAGAGACTAACCTGCTATCACTTAATGCAAGTATAGAGGCGGCCAGAGCGGGAGAAGCCGGCAAGGGCTTTGCGGTTGTTGCATCAGAGATTCAGAAGCTTGCAGAGGAGTCAAGCAACTCTGCTAAGGCAATAGAGGATGTTGTTAATAATCTGTTATCTGAGTCAAGAACTACTGTTGAAGCGATGCAAGAGGTTGAAGTTATTATTGAAGAGCAACAGCAGAAGTTAGAAGAGACTAAGAACAAGTTCCAGGATGTATCTAACGGTATTGAATCATCATCTACTGAGACCGGTAATATCGCGGACCGTACTGATGAATGTAACGACAGTAGGAATAAGGTTGTGGATGTTGTTAATAGTCTTGTATCGATTGCACAAGAGAATTCAGCATCAACAGAAGAGACTACAGCATCTATGGAAGAGCTTAATGCAACTATTAATCTTGTATCCAATCAAGCAGATGACCTTCTTCAGTTGGCTCACGCATTGGAAGAAGAGCTTGGATACTTTAAGCTGTAATCCGATTTAGGAGACTATATGGATATATTTGAGTACATGCTAAGTGAGAGAGGCGATAAGGATTCGCCTCTCGCTTCGCGTCTTAGACCAACTACTTTAGAAGAAGTAGTGGGACAACAGCATATTATAGGTAAGGACAAGCTGCTATATCGTGCCATTAAGGCTGATAAGATTAGTTCTGTAATATTCTACGGACCGCCGGGTACAGGTAAGACGAGTCTTGCTAAGGTTATTGCCAATACGACCAAGGCAGAATTTACACAGATTAATGCCACATCAAGCGGTAAGAAGGATATGGAAAATGTGATTAGTAAGGCCAAGGATGATATCGGTATGTATGGCAAGAAGACAATCCTTTTCATTGATGAGATTCATAGATTCAATAAAGCACAGCAGGATTATCTTTTGCCGTTTGTTGAGGATGGCACGGTATGTCTTATCGGTGCAACAACAGAGAATCCTTACTTTGAAGTTAATTCAGCTTTGGTGTCGCGTTCCGTTATTTTTGAATTACACACATTGTCTAAAGAAGATATTGCAGTTTTGATAAGAAGAGCAATTGATGATGATAAGAAGGGGCTTGGTTCATACAATGCTTATATTGATGATGAGGCACTTGAGTTCTTAGCTGATGCGGCGAACGGTGATGCAAGAAATGCGCTTAATGCCATCGAGCTTGGTGTGCTGACAACCGAGCCTGAAAGTGACGGACGCATTCATATTACGCTTGATGTCGCAAGTGAGTGCATACAAAAGCGTGCGCTTAAATATGATAAAGATGGTGATAACCATTACGATACCATTTCCGCATTTATTAAGAGTATGAGAGGGTCAGACCCTGATGCCGCGGTATATTATCTTGCAAGAATGCTAAGTGCAGGTGAGGACATTAAGTTCATTGCAAGGCGAATCATGATATGCGCATCAGAGGATGTCGGTAATGCCGACCCCAATGCAATAGTTGTGGCGACATCGGCTGCGCAGGCAGTGGAGAGACTCGGTATGCCGGAATCTCGGATAGTCTTATCACAAGCGGCAGCTTATGTGGCTTGCGCGCCGAAGTCTAATGCTGCAGCTGTTGCAATTGATAAGGCGATGGATTATGTCGGTAGTCATCCTGCATATCATATTCCGCCTTACTTACAGGATGCACATTATGATGCGGCATCTGAGCTTGGCCGAGGTATAGGCTATATGTATGCGCATGATTACAAGAACCACTACGCTAAGCAGCGGTATCTACCTGATGAAGTTGCAGATGAGACTTTCTACGAGTTAAGCGAGCAAGGCTATGAGAAGCAGCTTAAGGAGCACTTAGACAAGATACGACGTGAAGCCGAGTAATTAATACTAAGAGGCCCAGCGCCGATGATATGGGATATACTCTTACTCACTTATCCTGCGCTGAGCATAAGTAAGTGATTGCTTGTAGTCGTAATTAATAGTTGGGCGAAAACCGGGTCGAATCGTTCCATCCGGTCAGGTCTCCCCTACACCTGCCATCCGTGGCAGGTGTTTTTCTCTATACGCAATCACTAACTTATGCTAACGCTTGGATAAATGTTCCTAAGAGCATATCCCATATCAGCGACGCCGCCCCCCCACTTAGCGTTTGTATCGACGCCGAGCCTATTAGCATTATACTAGACTTTGCATAGCAATTAGTGTATAATGTGTAAATGCTCAGAACTAAGGCAATTTGCGATATAATACCCTTAGAAAGCTTGCTTTCTTAAGGGTATTATGGCGCAAATATCTTTGGCGAGAGCCAAACAGTGAGAAAATCGATAGATTTTCGAACTTGGTTCTGGCTTTAACTAAAAAAGAAAAGGAAAAAAGAAAATGAAAGATTACGCTGAAATGTCAAAGGATGAATTGACAGAGGAACTTAAGAATGTTAATAAGACCTATGATGAGTATAAGGCAATGGGGCTTAAGCTCGACATGTCGAGAGGTAAGCCTTCGTCTGAGCAGTTAGATAAGGCGCTTCCGATGTTGGATGCACTTACCTCTAAGGATGATTTTCATACAGCAGATGGAGTAGATACTCGTAACTATGGTGGACTTGATGGCATTCCGGAGGCGAAGGAGCTTATGGCTTCCTTGATGAATACGAAGCCGGAGAACGTTATTGTGCTTGGCAATTCATCACTTAATGTAATGTTTGATCAAGTGGCAAGAGGCTATATGTTTGGCATTATGGGTTCTAAGCCGTGGTGTCAATATAAGAAGGTCAGATTCTTATGTCCCGTGCCGGGATATGACAGGCATTTTACGGTAACCGAGAAGTTCGGCATCGAGATGATTAATATTCCGATGAATGAAGATGGCCCTGATATGGATATGGTTGAAGGATATGTTAATTCCGATGAAACTGTTAAGGGTATCTGGTGTGTGCCGAAGTTTTCTAATCCGGGTGGCGTTGTTTACTCTGATGAGGTGGTTAAGAGGTTTGCAAATCTTAAGCCGGCCGCAAAGGATTTCAGAATTTATTGGGATAATGCGTATTGCGTGCATTATCTTTATGATGAAGAGATTGAGATATTAGATATTATTGAGGAGTGTGCTAAGGCAGGTAATCCCGATATGGTGTATGAATTTGCTTCTACATCTAAGATTACATTTGCAGGCGGTGGAATATCTGCGGTTGCTTCATCACAGGATAACTTAGATGATATTAAGAAGTCATTATCTTCACAGACCATTGGTCATGATAAGATTAATCAGCTTCGTCATGTAAGATTCCTTAAGGATAAGGAAGGTGTTCTTAACCATATGAAGAATCTTGCGCTAGACCTAAGACCAAGATTTGAATTGGTTAATAAGACGTTAAACGAAGAGCTTGGCGGACTTGATGTCGGAACTTTTAGTACGCCTAAGGGAGGATATTTTATTACATATATTACTAAGGACGGATGTGCCACGAGAGTAATTGAGCTATGTAAGGAAGCAGGAGTTGTTATGACGGGAGCCGGTGCGCCATTCCCGTATAAGAGAGACCCACATGATAATACGATTAGAATTTCTCCTTCGTATCCTTCACTTTCCGACTTAGGACAAGCGGCTAAGGTCTTTACGGTATGTGTTAAGAAGGCAACACTTGAGAAGTTAATTAACGCTTAATATATATTATGATTCGAGGAAATGTATATGAGTAACAGAATCGGTTTTGTCGGATGCGGCAACATGGGCTCTGCAATTCTTAACGGAATTCTTGAGGCAGACCTTGTAGACAAGGAAGATATTCTTGTGTCATGTCGCTCTGATGAATCTAAGAACAGAATATCAGAAGAATTCGGTGTTACAATTACGGATAATAAGGCAGTTGCAGAAAAGTGTAATACAATATTTCTTGCGGTTAAGCCTAATGTATTTCCTGTTGTGATTGATGACATCAGGGATGCAATTTTAGTGGGTAAGATGCCGCTTATTATATCGATTGCGGCAGGTATGCCAATTAACAAGATAGAGGATATGTTCGGTCGTGATATCAAGCTTATTCGCTCAATGCCCAATACACCGGCACTTGTCGGTGAAGCGATGTCTGCACTATGTGTAAATGATAATGTAACCGAGGATGACAAGGCTAAAGCCTTAGCAATATTTGAAAGCTTCGGAGAAGCGGAATTTATTGATGAGGAATTAATGGATGCGGTTATAGGTGTCAGTGGTTCATCGCCTGCATATATCTATATGTTAATAGAAGCGATGGCGGATGGTGCGGTGCTTTCGGGAATGCCAAGAGAGAAAGCATATAAATTCGCAGCACAATCTGTTATGGGCTCAGCTAAGATGGTGCTTGAGACAGGCATTCATCCCGGAGAGCTTAAGGATGCGGTTTGCTCGCCCGGCGGTACTACGATAGAGGGCGTGGCTATGCTAGAGCGAATGGGATTTAGAGATGCCATTATCAGCGCAGAGAAGGCTTGCGTGGATAAGTCGATAGAGATGTCCAAGTAAACGGACGTACTATATGCGCATTTTAAGTATAAAGTAATTAGGCGAGATTATGTATAACAAATTATTAACCATTGTAATTCCTTGCTATAATTCACAGGACTATATGGATAAGGCCATTAGGAGTGTAATAGGTGGAGGCAAGCAAGTTGAAATACTGATTATTGATGATGGCTCAACGGATAATACGGCAATTATAGCTGATGATTATGCTGAAGACTATCCGGGTATTGTCAGAGTAATACATAAGAATAATGAAGGTCACGGCTCTGCGGTTAATGCGGGTATTAAGGAAGCTAAGGGTAAGTATATCAAGGTTCTTGACTCTGATGATTGGTTCGAGAAGAGTGCATACAAGACATATTTAAATACACTTCGTGCTTTGGAGAAATCACGCACAAGTGTTGATATGTTTATTACGAATTTTGTATATGAGAAGCCCTCGGAGAATCATACAAGAAGGATGATTTTTTCAGTGCTGTTTCCTAAGAATAAGGTTATCACCTGGAAGGATATGAAGCATAATGTCAAGGGCTTTCAGATACTTATGCATGCTGTAACATACAGGACAAAGCTGTTAAGAGAGATAGGACTGCAGCTTCCCCTGAATACATTTTATGTAGATAATTTGTTTGTGTATGAGCCCTTTCCGTATGTTAAGAGGATATACTATCTTGATGTTGATTTGTACAGATACTACATCGGAAGAGAGGGCCAATCCATTACGGAAAGCACGATGGTTCGTAGGCTCGACCAGCAATTAGCCGTTAATTACAGAATGATAGATGACTTTGATCTTTTTAAAGACGTTAAGGAGAAGCATTTAAGGCGATATATGCTGGGATATTTGGAGATGATTACCGTTATATCGACAAGTCTTGCGCATGTATCCAAGGATAAAGTCAATTACGATAAGGCTAAGAAGCTATGGCGATATATTTATGATAAGGATAAAAGGCTATACTATAATATACGATTCGGAATATTCGGACAGGCGGTTGCTAAGCCCGGTCCCATAGGAAGATTTATTTCCGTACAGTGTTATCATTTAACGCAGTGGTTTATGAGATTTAATTAAGAGATTACTAAAGTATTTTTTGGAAAAGAGGATGTTATGCTGAAGGTTGTTAAATTCGGTGGAAGTTCACTTGCAGATGCAAAGCAATTTAAGAAGGTGGCTGATATCATTAAGGCTGACAAGGACAGAAGATATGTAGTACCTTCTGCACCCGGCACAAGATTTGACGGAGATATTAAGGTCACGGATATGCTGATTGCATTGTATGAATTAGCGGCTAAGGGTGAGGAGCTTGATGAGCAGCTTGCCAAGATAAAGGAACGTTATGATGATATCATCAAAGGACTTAAGATTAAGGATTTTAATCTTGATGATGAATTTGCAGCCATTAAGGCAGAGCTTGAATATAATCCTACCTGTGATTTTGCGGCAAGCAGAGGCGAGTACCTTAACGGACTAATTATGGCTAAGTATTTAGGCTTTGAATTTGTTGACCCTAAGGAGATTATCTTCTTCAATGAAGAGCATGGTCTTAATACATATAAGACGGAGAAGAAGGTTGATGAGCGTCTTAAGAATATTGAGTATGCAGTAATACCCGGCTTCTACGGAAGCGATAAGCTAGGACAGATAATGACATTTTCAAGAGGCGGTTCAGACATAACGGGTTCAATAGTTGCCGCTGCACTTAAGGCAGATGTCTATGAGAATTGGACTGATGTATCCGGATTTCTTGCGGCGGACCCGAGAATAGTTGATAATCCCGTCGGTATCGATATGATTACATACAGAGAGCTTAGAGAGCTATCATACATGGGAGCATCAGTGCTTCATGAGGATGCGATATTCCCTGTAAGGTCAGTCGGTATTCCGATTAACATTAAGAATACCAATAAGCCGGAGGATAAGGGTACATGGATTGTGGAGAGTACCGGTCATAAGCCTGAATATGTTATTACAGGAATTGCCGGCAAGAAGGGCTTTTGTGCAGTCTCAATTACTAAGGCCTTAATGAATTCAGAGATTGGATTCGGTCGTAAGGTTCTTCAGGCATTTGAAGAAAATGACATATCATTTGAACATATGCCGTCAGGTATAGATACAATGACGGTTGTGGTGCATGCCGATGAATTTATACCAAAGGAGCAGAAGGTTGTATCGGCAATTCACAGACTAACGGAGCCGGATGCCGTTGAGATAGAGACGGATTTAGCACTCATTGCTGTTGTAGGACGTGCGATGCGCTCACAAAGAGGTACAGCCGGCCGTATATTTGCATCGCTTAGTCATGCGAATGTCAATGTCAGAATGATTGACCAGGGTTCAAGCGAGCTGAATGTTATAATCGGTGTTGAGAATAAAGACTTCGAGAATGCTATTAAAGCGATATATGACATTTTCGTTACAACCAAATTGTAATTGTAAGGAAGGTATAAGTTATGAATCCAATGAAGATAATGGAGGCTTTTAACACATTTCGCTCAAATCATCCCAAGGTGGTTGACTTTGCGAATTACGTATTCGGAAGCAGATTAGAGGAAGGAACAATAATTGAGATATCGGTTAAAAAGCCCGGTGAAGAAGAGCCGATTACAACCAATATGAAGCTTAAGCAATCCGATATTGATTTATTTGATGAGTTAAAAGGAATGGGTATGCCGTAAGACATATATTAATAATAAGGAGAGTAATTATGGAAGAATTAGAATTTCGTTATGACACACAATTGTTGCTTGACAAGTACGTAGAGGGAGACGATGATCCCGATGACGTGGCTGATGATCTCTTAGATGAGATTAGAGATTATCTTCTGGAAAATGTTAAGGGAGATTCGATGGTTGTTGCGGCCGACAGTGGTGAAGATGAGTTTGGCGAGAAGGCAATTATTAAGTTGCATTATCATGTTAATGAGCCGTGGAGAGTGCTTGAGTATTGTCGGACACACGGGGAAATATATGACATTGTGGTAGAAGATATGGATAGGCAGCAGAGGGACTTACAAGGTTAATTTAATACGGTTATACAGACAAAAACACCTCTTTCGGGGCTGAACGTCCGTTCAATGATTCGAAAGAGGTTTTTTGCTCTGTATAACCTATTGCCTCAGTCTTAAGCTCTCATACTTCTTGCGCGTCTTAACGCAAGTCTTTAGCTCGTCGAAGCGTCGACCAATCGGGCCGTCGGGGATGACAACATCAAGAGTAACGGCGAGGTTGTCGATTAGAAGGTCTGTTACGTCGTTCTCCTTGAGGTCGCATAGTATATCGTATTTCTCATCGAAATCATCTGTATCTAAGAATTTCAGCATTGCCTCTTCGGCAATTGTTCTGCTTTCATTGTCGCTCATAGTATCCTCCCGTCATTTATTGAAAGTTAGTTTCGAATATCTTTGAAGCCATTGCCTTATTGGCTCTGTCTACAACTATTATTCCGTAGCAGGTGCCCTTGTTCAGTGTCTTCTTCATGAATAGTGGGTTCAATTCATTAGCATTGCCCTTAGGGTGCGGAAGAAGTGATTGACCTGACAATGATAAGAAGTTGATGAAGAATGATTCATCATCTGCTAAGCAATTGTCTAAGCCCTCTTCAAATGCTGAGTATTTATTTGCAAGGGTATATTTAAATCTGTCCTGAACCCAAAGTGATTCGTTCTTAGAGTTCATTATTGTTTGAGTATATGGTACCTCGGTTGGTTCCTTGTTATTCTGCTCTTCCCAATAGAAGTGAAGACCGCTTCGTTCATCGCCGACACCCAATGCATCTTGGTATCTTGTGGCAAGTACAATCTTGCCTCTTACATCACCGAGTGTAGGAATCTCGTTCTTGGTATACCATTTGTCGGGATTTTTATTGATGGTATCAAGCACGAGCTGTTCGCAGGTTGCTACATCATTATCTGACTTTTCGATTTTGAGAGCTAAGATAACGGTCTCGGTTGGATTGGCATCTAAGAATTTATATGTGTCATTAACCAAATCGTCAAATGTTATCTTGTCGCTCCACGGCCATATGCTTTTGCGAGCCTTGTAGCCGCCGTGATTCAAGATGAAGCCATCTAAATTATCATTAAGCATTAATCTTACGTCAAGATAGCGATATCCGTCCTCCATCTGCTCAGCCATGGATGTATCCTGACAGCTTGTAAAGTATCCAAGCGTACAATACTGTGTGGCACTGTCATGTGTGCCCGGAATTGATATGTCGCTAAGCTTTGTTTTGTCCGGGATGCTAGACATCCAATTGGTATATGCCTCGTTAGACTTCTCTTCAGCAATGCTTGGTATTGTAAATGTGAATGCCATAAGCAGTGCGCAACATAAGCTGATAATTGTTTTAGACCATTTCTTCATAACATATCCTCGATTCGTTAGAATTATTAATATATAGAGTGTATCACTTTTTGACGAATAATAAAAGAATTAATATTATTACTGTGATATACTGTATACATATTTTGTTGTTTGATAAGGGAGAGAATTATGCTTGAGGTACAGGATATATTGTCATTGGAATTTTATAAGAAGTCACCGTTTTACGGAAGTAATAACGGAATACGATTTCGAATTGAGAAAGCGGATGATAAGTTAAAATGCATCACGTGGCCCGAGCCTTATGGTTTTGAGGCTACCGATTCCGAGCTTATGGAAGAATATGAAGCAGACTTTAGTGACAAAGGATTAGCGGATATTACCCGTTATATTAATGATATGAGCAATTGATTTAATCGATATCCAGTAATTTGTCAACAGCATCCTGCATATTGGCATGCGTACGATAATTCTTTATTACTTTAGCTTCATGTGTGTTGGGCGTTATGATATCGGTTGCGTCAACATCACCTAACGTATATGGGAAATCATGGATGTTGTAGATATTACATAGCTCTACAAGTCGTTCGCTGTTGGGGAGTGATTGCCCGCTTTCCCATCCGTACACAGTTTTTTCGGAGACGTGATGGCCACACTCGTTTAGCTTGACCACAACATCCGTTACACTGTATTTATTCTTTTGTCTATATAGTTTTAGCGCTTTAGCTATAGTTTCTTTACTCATGACTTTACCTCCTAATCATCATAAATTAGTACAAAATAATAAGTCAATTTATTCTTCCGTATTCAGAAAAACCACGTGAGTAATTCTTAGAATATAAGAAATGGAGGGAAATTGTGTAATATGTTATAATAAAATTATTAAGGAGATTTAAAATGATTTGCAATAAATGTGGAGCGAAGGTGCCGGAGGTATCAAAATACTGTATGTTCTGCGGAAGTAGGGTAAGTAATATTAATTACTATGATAATAGTAATGATACAAGCCTAAGGACAATATATACGGATTTTGATTTTGATGATGACGGAATTAATAAGAATAAGAGAACGGCAGGCCTGTTCGGAATTTTTTTGGGAGGACTCGGCGTTCATAGGTTTTATTTAGGATATACGGGAATCGGAGTGCTGCAAATTATTGTGTCACTGCTTACGTGCTTTGTCGGTGGTTCGATATGGGGATTCATTGAAGGCTTATGCATATTATGCGATACCGCCATAACTGAGGATGCGAACGGTAATCCGCTTGTTTAGTGATTGAAGAAAACAGTTAATAATTAATAATTTATTCATTGTTAAAATATTATCTGTATGTTAGAATTTATATATGATATTTTTATAAAAGTTAATATTGTATTGGAGTGTTATAAGGAGGGACTATGAAGGATTTAAAGCACTTAATTTATTTTGAGAAGTTGCTTGAAGAAGCTCATAATGAACTCGTCAGAGAGGCGAAGAGCCAGGGAAGGAAGTGTCTTGCAACCGTATGCGAGAATACACCTGAGCCTCTTTGTAATTTGGAGGGAGCGTTTTCGGTAAGACTCAGAGCACCAAGGACAGGAAGTCTTGATGTAAGTACATATTATATGACAAGCTTTTTGTGCGAGTATACAAGAGCACTGTTAGAGCGTGCTATGGAGGGTGGATTTAATTTTGCTGACGGTCTTGTTACACCTGATGGTTGTACTATGATTAACAGATGTATCGAGAATATGGAGCTTAATAAGGCGATTAATAATCCTGATTTCTTCTACGAATATATGGAGATTCCGATGAAGGCGGATGATAATGGTCTTGCACTTTATAAGCTTCAGTGTCAGAATCATATCCTTAATCCAATGAAGGAGAAGTGGGGTATCGATATAAGTGATGCCGCTATTCGTAAGTCTGTAGAACAGCATAATAAGATATGTAAGGTAATAAGAGAGCTTGGTGACTTTAGGAAGGAAGAATATCCGAGGATTACAGGATATGAATTCCATATTATCTGTATGGTTTCATATGCATGTCCTCAGGATTTAATTCTTGATAAGTTAATAGAGACATTGGAAGAGGTTAAGACAAGAGAGCCGGATGATACTAAGCATAGAGCCAGAGTTGTCTTGGTTGGCTCCGAGATTGACGATATAGATATGGTTAAGCTTGTAGAGGATTCAGGTGCTTATGTATGTGCTGACAGATTCTGTTACGGTTCACTTCCGGGTAGAGATCCTATCGTCCTTAATGATGAAGAGGATGCTCTTACTCAAGTATGTCGTATATATATGGAGAGAGGACAATGTCCTCGCTATATGAATCAGCAGAAGATGATTGATCGTCGTCAATATGTAGCAGACCTTGTTAAGGAATATAACGCAGACGGAGTTATATACGAACAGATGAAGTTCTGCGATCCTTGGGCGTATGAGAGAATGGTAGGCTCGCATGTGATACGTGACGATTTCGGTTATCCCGTACTTACGGTTGACAGACCATATGCAATCGGCTCAAGCGGACAGATGCGTACGAGAATTCAAGCTTTCGTGGAAAGTATTGAGATTAAACAGATCCAGGGAGGTGCGAAATAATGAGTAGAGAGAGAGACAGAGGTGGTAAAGACCTAGGTAAATTATTTATACCCGGTGGTAAGGTTAGAAGACGTCGTGAGTGGAGAGGCGTTAAGGATACCATGTATGATTATGGTAGATGGCTTAAGATACTTATGATTCTTGGTAAGTTCGTTGTTAAGCCGCGTAATATTAAGGCTATGTTCCGTTACAGATGGATGGCTAATTATATGGCAGTGCCCATGATGATTGACAGACATACTCAAGGCCTTCGCGGTGAGCATCTCCGTATAGCACGTACTGAGTTTGATCTTATTACAGATGATGTAGCTAAGCTTTTAGATAAAGTATTTAAGGCTGATGAAAGAGCCGGTAATAATAAGGAATACAATAAGAAGGTTCTCTTGGTAGATGAGAACGAGATGACTGCTCCGATGATGGGATTTCCGGACTTAGAGGTATTAAGCAGAGAGACTATTTCTACTTACGTTCCCGTGCTTCTTAACCAGCATGCGATGGAGCCATACTTAGACCTTATTCAAGAATACGGTATGCCCGGTGATGTATGTCCTATGCCGGCTGTTGAGGCTGCCATCTCAATTGCGGGTGATGCACCAAAGCTTGGTCGTGCGGCAGTACAGTGTAATACAACCTGTGACGGTTCGCTTTTAAGTAACGGTGTTATCTCTAAGAGACTTGAATTAGAAGAAGGTGTGCCTGTCTTCCAGCTTGCCGCACCTCTTCGTCATAGAGAAGATGACGTGCAGGAATATGCGGCACAAGAGATTCGTAATTGTATTAAGTTCGTAGAAGAGAATACGGATGCCAAGTGGAATTGGACAGAATATTTCGAGTCTGCTAAGCGTGTTAATATCGCAACAAGAGCAAGACAGGAATGGCTTGATATGAATAAGACTGAATACCCACAGGTATTTGGTTCTAACCTTGCTTTATATACAGAGACTAACTACATGGCAATCTGTGGTCGTGTACCTGCATTTGCTGAGGCAGATAAGAAGATTACAGCACTTGCTGAGAAGGCATATGCCAAGAAGATGCGTGTTGCTAAGGAGCATCGCCATCGTGCAATTATCTGGGGCGTTCAGTCACATTACTATTTTGATTTCTTGATTTGGCTTCAGAACTGTTGGGGAATTATTCCTCTTACAGATATGCTTTCTATGGTAAGTACACGTATCCTTGCTGAAGAAGATACACCTGAGAACAGAGAGAAGGCTATATATGATATGGCATGGCTTCAAGAGAATATGATTATGCGTAACAGAACTCATGGCGGATATAAGGTCCTTCTTGATGAATTATGGGAGATCTGCGAAGAGTTTAATGCGGATATGGTTATCCTTTGGGAGCATATTACATGTAAGGCTTTAGACGGTATGCATGGTCAGTTCGAAGAGAAGGCAAGAGAGAAGGGAATTCATCTTATGTGGGTACAGCATCAGCTGTTTGATCCGCGTGTTGTATCAAGACAGGGTGTTCGAGATGATGTTAACAGATATATGAGAACTGTTATGCAGGAAGAACCGGTTGATCCGACCTTAGAGCATCTTGATGATGAGAATTCATACTAGAAAGGATATGTGTATGGTAGATTTACAAGACAGAATTAAGAGTTTAACGTCTGCGAAGGAGTCTCTTATAATAATCAAGGACGATATTGCAGATACGAAAGGAGATAAATCAATGAGCGGATGGGTTATAGCGCTTATCGTGATTGCGGCTGTAATTGTAGGTTTATTTGTTCTTACATTTTTGGTATACATGTTTAACCTTGATATGAGATTAATGGCATTTATGGAGAAAATCCTACTCAACCATTATGACAAAGTAGAAAGAGATGAGCACTTATAATGAGACGACAGTTAGTGTGTGCTATAGCGCTGATTATGGTATTTCTTGTCAGTGCTTGCACAACATCTCATGACAGACAAGAACAATATAAGAGCGAAGGTATTATGGCCTTGAATAAGGGCGATTATGCCAAAGCGATTGAGCTTTTCAATGATGCGCTGCAATCATCCGAGGGAAGAGTGGATGAAGGCGAGATAGATATTTGCTATTATAAGGCGGCCGCACAATTCAATATGGGAGATGTGAAGGGAGCCATTAAGACATATACGGCATTAATTGATTATGATGAGAATAATGCCTACCCCTATTTCTTAAGGGGAAGTGTTTATCTTAAGTCGGGAGAGAAATCCTCCGGGTTTGATGATTACAAGGAAGCCATTAAGATAGATGAGGATAATTACGATCTGTATATGGCTATCTACGAGAATTTGACAGCGCTCAATTATGAAAGGGAAGCGCAGGAATTTTTGAACATTGCATTGGAGAAAAGCGGTGATTCGGCAGATGATTGTCTTGCAAGAGGCAAGATATACACATTGCTAAAGCAATATGATGCCGCAAAGACCGCATATGAGAAGGCAATCGATAAGGGAGCAGATGATGCCAATATATATCTTGCCAACATGTATCTTGCTGAGGGCAAGGAAGCTGAGTGTGATAAGATATTAGAGCAATACAAGAATGATGAGAATCCCAATGCAACCGAATGTAATGCATTAGCTTCTATGGAGCTTAGAAGAGGTAATCCCGAGGAAGCACTTAAGTATATCAATATGGGACTTGATAAATTCTCTGTACCTAATAGGAAGGAGCTTTTGAAGAATAGAGTTGCTGCGTATGAATATATGGGTAACTTTAATGAGGCCTTTACCTATGCAATGGAATTTTTACAGGAATATCCACAAGATGTTGATATGGCAAGAGAGGTTACCTTCCTTACAACCAGAGTTTAGTACACTAGTGTAGCTGTTACCGGGAGTACCGGTATTTATGCAAATTGACGAAATTTATTGGGTGTATATATGTAATTTTAATATAAAAAAGCTTGTAATCCACGATTTATAGGCTTTTTTATTTTCATATATATTGTTGAGAAGGTTTTTTTGGATACTAGATGTTGTGCTTTTAGTGTTGACGAAGTGAAGTTGACGTGATAGAATATCTTTGCGCTTGGGGGTTTGATGCCCATGGTAGAATATAACTAATAGAGGTGTGTAATGTTTGAAGTAGTAAAGAGAGATGGTAGTGTAACAGAGTTTAACCTAGTTAAGATTAATGACGCTATTGCTAAAGCGTTTGAAGCAACCCAGAAGTCATACAATGACGATATTATTGGGCTGCTTTCACTTCGTGTGTCTTCTGATTTTCAAGACAAGATTAAGGATAATAAGGTCAGCGTAGAAGACATACAAGACAGTGTAGAGAAGACATTGGAGTCTACAGGATACACTGATGTAGCTAAAGCCTACATATTATATCGTAAGCAACGTGAGAAGATGCGTAATATGAAGTCTACAATTCTTGATTATAAGGATGTAGTTAACAGCTATGTTAAGGTAGAGGATTGGAGAGTTAAGGAGAACTCAACGGTAACATATTCCGTAGGTGGACTTATCCTTTCTAATTCAGGCGCTGTTACGGCTAATTATTGGCTCTCAGAGATATATGATGAAGAGATAGCTGAAGCACATAGGAATGCTGATATCCATATTCACGATTTATCTATGTTGACCGGATACTGTGCAGGTTGGTCACTTAAGCAATTGATTCAAGAAGGTCTTGGCGGTATTTCAGGCAAGATTACTTCAGCTCCTGCAGCACATTTATCTGTTCTTTGTAACCAGATGGTTAACTTCCTTGGAATCATGCAGAATGAATGGGCAGGCGCACAGGCATTTTCTTCATTTGATACATATTTAGCACCTTTTGTTAAGGTAGATAACTTATCATATGATGATGTTAAGAAGTGTATAGAGTCATTTGTATACGGAGTTAACACACCGTCTCGTTGGGGTACACAGGCACCTTTTACCAATATAACACTTGATTGGACAGTTCCTAATGACTTAGCTGAGCTTCCCGCTATTGTCGGTGGTGAGGAAATGGACTTTAAGTACAAGGACTGTAAGAAGGAGATGGATATGGTCAATAAGGCATTCCTCGAGGTTATGATCGAGGGCGATGCTAACGGCAGAGGCTTCCAATATCCGATTCCCACATATTCCATTACAAGAGATTTTGACTGGTCAGATACAGAGAATAACAAGCTTTTATTTGAGATGACAGCTAAGTACGGAACACCGTATTTCTCTAATTATATTAATTCAGATATGGAGCCAAGCGATGTACGTTCTATGTGCTGTAGACTTCGTCTTGACTTAAGAGAGCTTCGCAAGAAGTCCGGCGGATTCTTCGGAGCAGGCGAGAGTACCGGTTCCGTAGGTGTTGTTACAATTAATATGCCACGTATCGCATATCAATCTAAGAGCGAGCAGGAGTTCTATGAGAGATTAGACAGACTTATGGATATCTCTGCAAGATCTCTTAAGATTAAGAGAGGTGTTATATCAAGACTCTTAGAAGAGGGCTTGTATCCATATACTAAGAGATACCTCGGGACATTTAATAATCACTTCTCAACAATCGGTCTTATCGGTATGAACGAGGTTGGACTTAATGCGAAGTGGCTTCATAAGGATCTTACCAATGAAGAGACACAGAAGTTTACGCAGGATGTGCTCAATCATATGAGAGAGAGATTATCTGATTATCAGGAGAAGTATGGTGATTTATATAATCTCGAGGCTACACCTGCTGAGTCTACCACATACAGATTGGCTAAGCATGACAGAGCACAATTCCCTGATATCATAACAGCGGGATTTGAAGGTGATACACCCTTCTATACCAACAGCTCGCATCTTCCTGTTGAATTTACAGCTGACATCTTTGATGCTCTTGATATACAGGATGATTTACAGACCTTATATACATCAGGTACAGTATTCCATGCGTTCTTAGGCGAGAAGATGGCTGATTGGAGATCGGCAGCCAGTCTTGTGAGAACAATTGCTGAGAATTACAGATTACCTTACTATACAATTTCTCCTACATATTCTATATGTAAGGAGCACGGATATCTTGTGGGAGAGACAACCACATGTCCTCACTGCGGAGCACCTACAGAGGTATACTCAAGAATTACCGGATATTACAGACCGGTTCAGAACTGGAACGAAGGCAAGAGTCAAGAATATAAGAATCGTCAGATGTATGACATCGAGCATTCAATTTTGAAGAAGTCTCATTCTGCCGATCCTATTAAGGATGCTGAGATTACAGTATCAGAAGGAAGTAATAATACGGTTAAGTATCTCTTTACAACCAAGACATGTCCTAACTGTGCAATGGCTAAGGAGATGCTCAAGGATGAGGATTACATACTTGTTGATGCTGAAGAAGAGACTGAGATGACAGAGCAGTTTGGAATTATGCAGGCACCTACACTTGTAGTGGTTAAGGGTGATAAGTCTCGTAAGTATGTTAATGCATCTAACATTCAGAAGTTTGTTGACAAGAGATAAATGTGTTATATTTAATAATCTTCATGTGGGCACACTCTAGTAAGGGTGTGTCCATTTTGACTAAGTAGAGAGGTCATACATGTCATTTGCTCATCTTCATGTCCATACAGAATATTCACTTCTTGATGGATCTAATAAGATAACTGAATATGTAAATCGTGTCAAAGAGCTTGGTATGACATCAGCAGCCATTACGGATCATGGTGTTATGTATGGAGTAATTAACTTCTACAAAGAAGCCTTAAAGGCAGGAATTAAGCCGATAATAGGCTGCGAGGTTTATGTTGCGCAAAAGTCACGCTTTGAGAAGAAGGGTAATGATAATGAGAACAAATATTATCATTTGATTTTGCTTGCGGAGAATAATACAGGCTACAGTAACCTTCTTAAAATTGTATCTGCGGGCTTTGTGGATGGCTTCTATTATAAGCCGAGAGTAGACAGAGAATTATTGGAGGAGTATCACGAGGGAATAATATGTCTTAGTGCATGTCTTGCGGGAGAGGTTGCAAGATTACTGGCACAGGGCTTCTATGATGAAGCATTAGAGGCAGCATTGTGGCATGAGAAGTGCTTTGGCAAGGGTAATTATTTCTTAGAGCTTCAAGACCATGGCATTATGACACAGCAGGATGTCAATCAAGGTCTGATGCGCATTTCCAAGGAGACGGGTATAGGTCTTGTAGCGACTAATGATGTGCACTATACATATGCTGAGGATGAAGAGCCACACGATATCTTATTATGTATACAAACGAATAAGAAGGTCAGTGATGAAGATAGGATGAGATATGACGGTGGTCAGTATTATGTTAAGAGCGAAGAGGAGATGCGTGCCCTCTTCCCGTATGCACCACAGGCGATTGATAATGCAGCTGAGATTGCTGACAGATGTAACGTAGAGATTGAATTCGGCGTTACTAAATTGCCGTACTTTGAAGTGCCTGACGGATATGATTCCTGGAGCTATCTTAATAAGCTATGTAAGGATGGTCTTAAGGACAGATACGGAGCCGATGCCGATAATTATTTGGAGCAATTGGAATATGAGCTTGGCATAATTAAGGAAATGGGATACGTAGATTATTTTCTTATTGTGTGGGATTTTATTAATTTTGCAAGGCAGCATGACATTCCGGTTGGACCGGGACGTGGTTCGGCTGCGGGTTCACTTGTGTCATATACCACAGGTATTACAGATATTGATCCGATTAAATATAATTTGCTGTTTGAACGATTCCTTAATCCCGAGCGTAAGACGATGCCCGATATTGATATTGATTTTTCTGATGAGCGTCGTAGCGAAGTAATTGATTATGTTGTATCTAAGTATGGTAAGGAATGCGTCACTCAGATTGTAACCTTCGGTACACTTGCCGCAAGAAATGTTATAAGAGATGTAGGCCGCGTCTTGGATATGCCGTATGCATACGTGGACAAAATTGCCAAAAGTATTCCGCAGGAGCTTAAGATTACAATAAGCGATGCGCTTAAGAAGAATCCCGAGCTTAAGAATATGTATGACAGTGATGATAATGTCAAGAGACTTATCGATCTTGCGATGCGTCTTGAAGGTCTTCCGCGTAATACATCTATGCATGCAGCAGGCGTTGTTATTTCGGCTAAGCCGATGGTTGAGTATGTTCCTCTGGCACGTGCTAATGACGGAACAATTACAACGCAATTTATCATGACTACCATCGAAGAGCTTGGACTTTTAAAGATGGACTTTCTTGGTCTTCGTACATTATCGGTTATCGATAATGCAATTAAGATGATTAAGAATAATTATGATACGGATATTGATTTTAATGAGCTTGGGTATGAAGACAAGAAGGTATTTGATTTTATAGGTACAGGTAAGACCGATGGTGTGTTCCAGTTAGAAAGCACCGGGATGAAGAGCTTTATGAAGGATCTTAAGCCACGTAGCTTAGAGGATGTTATTGCAGGTATTTCATTGTATCGTCCCGGGCCTATGGATTATATACCCGATTATCTGGCAGGTAAGCGCGGTGAAAGACAAGCAGTCTATGTGTGTGAAGAGCTTAAGCCTATTCTTGAGCCTACCTACGGCAGTACCGTATATCAAGAGCAGGTTATGCAGATATTCCAAAACCTTGCGGGCTACTCATTAGGAGATGCCGACCTTGTCAGAAGAGCTATGTCTAAGAAGCATCTTGATGAGCTTATGAGAGAGGAAGATGCATTTATTCATGGAGATGAATCAAGAGGTATAGAAGGCTGCGTTAATAAGGTTGGAATCAGTGAAGCTGAAGCGAGAGACATATTCAAAGGAATGGAGTCGTTTGCTTCTTACGCATTTAACAAATCACACGCTGCGGCTTATGCGGTAGTGGCGTATCAGACAGCATACCTAAAGTGTTATTAT
>CAJOIL010000009.1 GCA_905234525.1 uncultured Lachnospiraceae bacterium
CCTATTGAGCATCTTAAAGGAAGAATTAAGACTGAAGAAAGTATGCGTGAAAAATGTCGTCGTCAGAATCTGCCTGAGACTACCAAAAGTGCTCTTCAAGTGCTTACCGATTCGATTGGCATAAGGATTGTATGCTCATTCTTAGATGATGTATATTCAATCCGTGATTATATTGCTACTTCTAATGATATCGAAATAGTAACCGAGAAGGATTATATTAAAAATGTTAAACCTAACGGTTATCGCTCTCTTCATATAATAACGCGTGTCAAAGGTTATTATGTTGAAATTCAGCTTAGGACAATATCAATGGATACCTGGGCTGCTTTAGAGCATCATATAAGATATAAGAAGAATATTAGCACTGACACATCACTCATATTTGATGAATTAAAAAGATGTGCCGATGAACTCGCTTCTACGGATGCTTCCATGCAAACAATCAGAAATCTAATTAACGAGGATAATTAACAATGAAAATACTGCTTGCAGAAGACACAAAGGATTTAAATAAGAACGTTACTCTCCTACTTAAAACGCAGAATTATGATGTTGACAATGTATTTGATGGTGAAGAAGCAATTAACCACATTTTAAATGACAGCTATGATTGCATCATATTAGATATCATGATGCCGAAAAAGGACGGTATAAGTGTATTAAAGGAGCTAAGGAAGCGACATATTGTTACACCTGTACTACTGCTTACCGCAAAGGCTGAAGTAGACGATCGTGTGGAAGGCTTAGATGCCGGTGCCGACGATTATTTGCCAAAACCATTTGCTTTTAAAGAATTACTTGCAAGAGTCAGGGCACTTATCAGAAGAACTAATCTTGCATCAACAGAGGATATATCAATAGCAGATGTATTATTGGAAGCAAGCACACAATCTCTTACTTCTCAAAGCAGTGTTCGACTGTCTAACAAAGAATATGAATTGATGTCACTGATTATGAATAATCAAGACATAGATTTGTCAACCGAGCACCTGCTTGAACATGTATGGAGAGGTGAACCCAATGCGAATGAGAGCACTGTGTGGTTATACATTTCCTATCTGAAAAAAAAGCTGGAAATGATTGGCTCTAAGAGCGTTACAATAATCGGCGAAAAGGGTGGCAATTTCCATATCACTAATACTATTTAATAGAATCTTACATTAACAATTCTGATACATATTAAGGATAATTATGAGTACAAAAGAAATACATCGAATAAGACGAAAATTCATAATAATAAGCATGCTCTCCTTTCTTGCAGTAATATCTTTTATCGGTTTTTTGATTAATTGTTCCAATTATCTTGTCGGACAATCTGAGATATATTACTCACTATCGGAAATCTTAGACAAAAAGCATGCCATTGAAGATATTGAATATGACATAATCAATTATGACGAATTAACTCTTACAGAGCTCTTCTCACCGTCATATCAACGCAATATATTCTATATATTCACATATGATTCGCAAGGACATGAGATATCAATTAGTGCCAGTAAAGGCAGCAACATTAAGGAAGATGCAATCAGAGCACGAGCCAGAACTATAATGGATATCCCCAAAGAAGAAGGGCAATACGGCGTATTCTTCTACAAAAAAAGCATGCTACCTGATGGCTCAACGGAATTAGCTATACTTGATTGCACTACTATCATCTACGCCAGAGAGAGACTTCTCTATGCAACAATAGCCATCGGCGGATTAGGTGTGCTGTTATCTCTCATACTGGTAATGATTATCTCTAAAAGAGCTATACAGCCCGAGATACGTAACAACGAAAGCCAAAGGCAATTCCTTACCAATGTCAGTCACGAGCTAAAGACTCCACTCGCTGTTATCCAATCCAATGCCGAGATGGAAGAAATCATTAACGGCGAGACGGAATTCACTCAATCTACAATACGTCAGGTAAATCGAATGAATGGCTTGATAAAAAGCCTTGTTATGATTACCAAGACAAAGGAGAAATCCGATAAAAACGCCTTCTCTGATGTTGATATATCCGATATTGCAAGCGAGACACTCAAGGAATTTACCGCAATGGCAACCGGTGAAGACAAATCAATTATTAACGACATAGATGAAGGGCTTATTGTTAAATCAGAAGAAAGTACGATAAGACAGCTTATTATGATACTGATTGATAATGCCATTAAATACTGCGACGATAACGGCACTGTTACTGTCTCGCTTAAGCCCATAAAAAAAGGAAAAAAGCAAGTCAAGCTCACAGTATCCAATAATTATGCAGAGGGTGAAAACACTGATTATAAGAAATTCTTTGACCGTTTCTACAGAGAAGACGAATCACATAACATTGATACAGCCGGTTATGGCATCGGCCTGTCAATTGCACAAAATATATGCGAGCAGAATGACGGCGATATCTATGTTGAATGGAATGACGGTGTTATAAGCTTTGTATGTGAATTAGTGTAGATGACATAAATAGATAAGGTTCTGTACCATAGTAACTCCCTGCGACTGATGTCGCTTAGGAGTTCTATGGCTACAGAACCTTTTTATGTGATTTGCTTCGAATGTGTCTCTATCTATAGCTGTGGGCCGGCACTTACGAGCGCCTTACCTGCCTCATTAGTTGTATACTTAACGAAGTTCTTAGTAAATCTGTTAGCAAGATCCTTAGCCTTCTCATCCCATTCTGCCGGATTAGAATATGTATCGCGAGGATCTAAGATACCTGTATCAACTCCCTTAAGCTCTGTAGGAACCTCAAAGTTGAAGTAAGGGATTGTCTTAGTAGGAGCATTCTTGATGTCGCCGTTAAGGATTGCATCAATGATTCCTCTTGTATCCTTAATGGAAATTCTCTTACCTGTTCCGTTCCAGCCTGTATTAACAAGATATGCTTTAGCACCTGACTTCTCCATCTTCTTAACAAGCTCTTCTGCATACTTAGTAGGATGAAGCTCTAAGAACGCCTGACCGAAGCAAGCTGAGAATGTAGGTGTAGGCTCAGTAATACCTCTCTCTGTACCTGCAAGCTTAGCTGTAAATCCTGATAAGAAGTAGTACTTAGTCTGTTCAGGTGTAAGAATTGATACAGGAGGAAGTACTCCGAATGCATCTGCTGATAAGAAAATAACATTCTTAGCATCAGGACCGCTTGATACGGGATTAACATTCTTAACAATCTTATCAATATGCTCGATTGGATAAGAAACACGTGTATTCTCTGTTACACTCTTATCTGCAAAATCAATCTTACCGTTATCGTCCACAGTAACATTTTCAAGGAGAGCATTCCTCTTAATTGCATTATAGATGTCCGGCTCAGACTCAGCATCAAGGTTAATTACCTTAGCATAACATCCGCCCTCGAAGTTAAATACACCATTATCATCCCAGCCATGCTCATCATCACCGATAAGAAGTCTCTTAGGATCGGTAGAAAGTGTTGTCTTACCTGTACCTGATAATCCGAAGAATATTGCTGTATTCTTACCATCCATGTCTGTATTGGCTGAACAGTGCATTGAAGCCATACCCTGAAGCGGAAGGTAGTAATTCATCATTGAGAACATACCCTTCTTCATCTCACCGCCATACCATGTATTGATAATAACCTGCTCACGAGATGTGATATTAAATGCCACACAAGTCTCAGAGTTAAGACCAAGCTCCTTATAGTTATCAACCTTAGCCTTAGATGCACAGTAGATAACGAAGTTAGGCTCGAAATCCTTAAGCTCATCTTCTGTAGGCTGGATGAACATGTTCTTAACGAAATGTGCTTGCCAAGCAACCTCCATTACGAAACGGATAGCCATTCTTGAATCCTTGTTAGCACCACAGAAAGCATCCATTACGAAAAGTCTCTTATTACAAAGCTCCTTCTTGGCAAGGTTCTTAACTGTTCCCCATACCTCTTCACTCATAGGATGGTTATCATTAGGATAATCCTCAGAATTCCACCATACAGTATCTTTAGAGTTCTCGTCCATTACAATGTATTTATCTTTTGGTGAACGACCTGTGTAAATACCTGTCATAACATTTACAGCATCAAGCTCTGTAAGCTTACCAACTTCATATCCGCTAAGACCGTCCTTCATCTCCTCTTCATATAACATCTCATATGAAGGATTATATACAATCTCAGTTGTTCCGGTAATACCGTACTTTGTTAAATCTACATTTGCCATAATAAAAACCTCTTTTCTTTATTTAATATAATCACCAAATGACATTTTATAATAATGGCAACAATAATGCAATGCTTATTTTGTCAATTACTTAACAAATACAAAAATATTTTGACATAATTTTTCAAGAATGATATAATATCGCCACTTATATTACGCTAAAGGAGGAGACATAATATGGACAATAAGAAATTTGACATTGATGATGCTAAAGCAAAATTAGCAGAAATAACCGAAAGTTTCATACATGAAGCATATTTTGAAAATGTCGATGAAACCGAGAACAGACTCGCTGAATTAGCTGAGAAATCAAAGAAGTCTGCATATATTGATCCCGAATTATATACAAAATATGATGTAAAAAGAGGTTTGCGTGATGTAAACGGACGTGGTGTATTAGTCGGAATAACCGATATCTCCGAGGTTTGTTCAACAAAAGAGGTTGACGGCAAACGTATTCCGATTGACGGAGAATTATATTATCGCGGATATAATGTCCGTGACATCATCAAAAAATCAAAAGAGGTTGATCACTTCGGCTTTGAAGAATGTACTTATCTGCTATTGTTTGGTGAGCTTCCCGACACAAGAGATTTGGCGGAATTCCAGAACCTATTAGGGGATTATCGCTCACTTCCCAAGAATTTTACAAGAGATGTTATCATGAAAAAGCCTTCGAGAGACATTATGAATTCACTCTCAAGATCTGTGCTTACCTTGTATTCATATGATGATAATGCGGATGACACATCACCTGTTAACGTACTGAGACAATCCCTTCAATTAATCAGTATGTTCCCTCTGCTATCGGTATATGGATATCAAGCATATCGTCACTATCACAAGGACGGAAGTCTTATCATTCATCGACCGAGACCTGAATTGTCTACAGCCGAGAATATTCTTCATCTTCTGAGAGATGACAGTAAATACACACAATTAGAAGCTAAGCTACTTGATGTTGCATTAATACTCCACATGGAGCATGGTGGTGGTAACAATTCAACATTTACCACTCATCTTGTATCATCATCAGGTACAGATACCTACTCTGCTATTGCAGCCGCACTGGGCTCACTCAAGGGACCGAAACACGGTGGAGCCAATATCAAGGTTGTTAAAATGTTTGCTGATATGAAGGAAAATGTTAAGGATTGGACCTCCGAGGAAGAGGTTGGTGCATACTTAGAAGCACTGCTTAACAAAGAAGCCTTTGACAAAGCCGGACTAATATACGGAATGGGACATGCAATCTATTCAATATCAGACCCGAGAGCCGTTACATTCAGAAGCTTCGTTAAGGCATTATCTGAAGAAAAGGGCTACGAGAAAGAATTTGCGCTCTACTCTCTTGTCGAGAAATTAGCACCGGAGATTATCGCCAAAAAGCGTAAGATGTACAAGGGCGTAAGTCCTAATGTCGATTTCTATTCAGGCTTTGCCTATCAAATGCTTGATCTTCCGCTTGAATTGTACACGCCTCTTTTTGCAATTGCAAGAATAGCGGGTTGGAGTGCGCACCGTATGGAAGAGATTTGTCATAATGGTAAGATTATGAGACCAGCATACATGACGGTATGCGAGCATAAAGAGTTTGTACCTATACAGGATAGATAGAAGCCTGGTATTATTATAAGATATATGAACAAAAGTACCTCTGTTCCGACAAAGAAAGTCTCCACAGAGGTCTTTTGCTTCTTATATCTTAGCGAAATGCTTTACATAAATCGATTCTTAGCCTTGCGTAGCATCATGGAGAACCAAAACCACACTGCGAGAAGCACAACGACGGCGATTCCGTCATATATGCCGGGAAGGTGAAGGATGGCATCGGCTACAATGTTAAAAATGCCAAATACCACGCACACAATACCGAATACTAAGATAAAAGGAAACATGTAATCAATAAATCCGTAAGGATTCTTACACATCTTAATCTCCTTCGGACCTAATAGCATAGTTGGTATCGAGTCTGTCTTCTTCATCTTGATTGCATTAAAAATCAAATATATTCCAAGAAGAAGTACTATAACATCAAATATTAAAAAAACTGTATCAGAGTTTAGCAAACTGCTCATAACTATACGCCTTTCTCTTATAATTATATCTTAATATAATTATTCTCCCAAAATATTATAATACACATGTGTCTACCCTATCACTAAATTTGCCCATTTTCAAGAAAATTTATTAATAAATTCAATAAATAAATTGAATATTCGTTACAGTTATTGTAAAATTGATATAGATTTTTTTTGGGAGGATAAGAAGATGGATTTCAAAGATACTACAATATTAATCTGTGATGATTCAATCTTAGCTCGCAAGCAGCTTAAGGATGTAATCGAAGCTTACTCACCTGACCTTAATTTCGTAGAAGCAGCAAATGGTCAGGAAGCTATCGACAAGTACAAAGAAGCTAATCCAAGCCTTGTATTCCTAGACATAGTAATGCCTGTCAAGGATGGTAATGCTGCTGTTTCCGGCATCATTGAATATGACAGTAATGCTGATATTATTATCGTATCATCTGTCGGAACACAATCACAGCTCAAATCTGCTATTGAAGCAGGCGCTAAGGATTTCATCCAGAAGCCTATTTCTGAGGAGCAGGTTCTTAAAGTGTTAAGTTCACATTTGGAGGGGTAGAATATTATGTATGCACAGTTTTTTGGTAGTTTCCTATTAGGAAAGGATAGCGTTACGCCCGAACAATTAACTCAAGCTATCTCTAAGGCATCCGAGACACGACTCAAGCTCGGAACGTTGGCACTCCACAAGTATTATATGACTGCAGAGCAGGTTGATGAGGTGTGCTTCCTTCAGACAAGAGAAGATAAGCGTTTTGGCGAGATTGCTATTGAGAAGGGGTATTTACGAGAAGAACAGGTTGATGAATTATTAGCAGTACAAAGTCCTGATTATCTAATACTCGGACAGACTCTTATTGATATGGGAGTACTAAGCAATTCAGATCTTGAGCTTCTTATCTCAGAATACGAGATATTTAATGAGATTGACGATATGTCACTTGAGAATCAAAGCAAGACTGATAGACTTATCCGTAACTTCTTTACATTCTCAGGCAAAGAGCTTACCGATTATGCACTTATGTATATTAATCTGATTTTCAATAACTTAGTTAGATTTATCGGCTCTGACTTTACGCCGCTCAATCCGATATCTTGCTCTGAAGAGCACGATATTAACTATTGTGTAAGACAAGAGGTTCATGGCGAAATTGATTGCTACTCTCGTCTCGACATGGATGAGTCAACAGCCATCTCATTCGCATCAAGATATGCGAAGATGGAATTCAGTGAGATGGATGATTATGTTAAGGCATCACTTGATGATTTCCTTAACCTTCATAACGGTTTGTTCCTCGTTAATATGTCCAACGCGTATTCGATGGAATTATCATTGACTCCACCGGTAGTTGAGGAAGGAGACAGCATCACACTCCCTGATGGTTCATTCATCATACCGGTTATATATCCATTCGGAACAGTTCATATTATAGTATCTTTATAACAGAACCAAGTACATATATAAAAATACGCTCTCCGGAATGCTCGCATTCCGGGAAGCGTATTTTTTTATATATGCATTTGGCGAAGCCAAATAGTCCACAGATGCAAAGCATCTGTGGACCTTGGTTCTGTTACTGCAAAAACGACACAACAGCCTCTTCCATCTCTTCTATCTTACACTTATTATTATGCCTTATATCCGCATTCCTGATATCTTCTATCGCCTGTGGTATCTTAAGCCCACCAATCGACGACAATTCATCCACAAGTGTAAAATCATCCATGCTGTCATACTTAGAATCAATTGCCGACATGACGCTTCTTGTGAATTTGAACGGACTTGCCGTACTGGCTATTATCGTCTTGGTATTATCGCCTGTCTCATTAACGTACTTGTCATACACACATTTGGCAACTGCAGTATGTGTATCCATTACGTAACCGGTCTTATCATACATCTCTCTTATCTTTAGACATGTCTCCTCTTGCGATGCGAAGCCACCATAGAAATCCTTAAGATTCTTCTTCATCTCATCAGTAATCTGATAACTGCCGTCCCATGCCAAATCATTCATTAACTCAAGATTCTGCGCTGAATCCATACCACAGCTAAGATGAATCAGTCGTTCTAAATTACTTGAAATCAATATATCCATAGAAGGTGAATTAGTTAACACAAACTCCCTGTTCTTATTATATATACCCGTCTCAAAGAAATCATAAAGTACCTTATTCTCATTAGATGCACAAATCAGCTTTGCAATCGGAATACCCATTTTCTTAGCGTAATATCCGGCTAAAATATTACCGAAATTACCTGTTGGTACACAAATATTAATTAAATCACCATTAGATATCTCTTCTCTTGCTACTAACTGTGAGTATGAATACACATAGTATGCAACCTGAGGTATAAGTCTTCCTATATTAATAGAGTTCGCTGATGAAAATCTATAGCCCTTCTTCCCTATTGCTTCAGCAAGTGCCTTATCGGTAAATATCTTCTTAACACTTGTCTGTGCATCATCAAAATTACCCTCAACAGCAACAACCTTAGTATTATCACCCTTAGTTGTAACCATCTGAAGCTCCTGAATTCTGCTTACGCCTCCGTTAGGATAAAATACAACAATCTTAGTACCGTCTACACCGGCAAAGCCTGCTAATGCGGCCTTACCCGTATCACCGCTTGTAGCCGTTAAGATTACTATATCATCATTAACATCATTCTTCCTTGCACTTGTAATCATAAGATACGGTAAAATCGATAACGCCATATCCTTAAATGCAATTGTAGGTCCATGGAATAACTCCAAGAAAAAAGCATTATCCTTATTAACAATCGGCGCTATCTCCTTAGTATCAAACTTATCATCATAAGCATTATTAATACATGACTTCAATTCATCTTCTGTAAAGTCGGTAAAATAAAGCTTCATAACCTCATATGCTACCTCTTGATAAGTCATATCACTTAATCTATCTATACTGATATCTAATTTGGGAATTCTATGTGGTACATATAGTCCACTGTTATCTGCTAATCCCTTAAGAATACCCTGAGAAGGTGTTACTTTATCTTCCTTATCTCTTGTACTTACAAAAAACATACGCAATATATTTAATCAAATCTTGATTAAACTTCTCCTTTCATAAAAAATACATGAAAATCACTAAAGCATTATATCAAAAAAGCATATTGCTTTCAACCTGCCCAATAAAGTTGATACAACTTTGCAAAAATATGTTACAATATATAGCAACTCAACAAGGAATTCTAAAGGAGGTGCTTATGTTACAAGGAGTATATATCGCATATCGCAAAGACAACACACCGTATTACAGATCCAGTATACATTATAACGGCAAACACGTTAGCCTTGGAAGCTTCGATACGGAAGAAAAGGCTCATGAAGCATATGAAGAAGCCTCTCGAATATATAAATCTAAGGATATTACAATTGACAATTTTTCAAGCAAGGAATTTCTACTGTCTGATGATAAGATTGTTACAATTATCAACCACAGAGACAATAAGATATACATTAAGACGCCAATATACCTGCGTCAGGGCTACTTCTCCTACTTTCTTACAAGGAACAAGGAATTAAAATTCTCTAACGATGACTTATTCTATTACAGCTCACACCGAATTCTTACAAGGAAGGGACATCTGTACGTCAATGACTTTGGTATGCAATATAATATTTTAAGCCGTTTTGGTATTAAGAATTACGCTGTACTCGGCAATGATTACACATTTGCCAACGGTGACAAGAACGACTACCGCTATGCTAACGTCATTGTAGTTAACAAATACCACGGTGTACACAAGATTACATACAAGAACAAGGAGCAGCATCAAGTCAAGATTCACTTCAACGGTGATTATCTTATCGGACGCTACGACAGCGAAGAAGAAGCCGCTATCGCTTATAATAAGGCTGTCGACTATGCCAGAGACAAAGGCATTAAGAAGAATTATATAGATAATTATGTGCCGGATATGGCAAGCGATGAATATAAGCGTATATACGATAGTATTAAGCTGCCCAAGAAATACACAGATTATATAGACGAACTATCGAAATAGATTACATAAACGTACTATCAAAATAGATTACATAGACGAACTATCATAATAAAAACGGGGCCTTAGCCCCGATTTTATTTTGCATTAATGTAGTTTACAAGTCCCTCGCTATCAATAATCTTCTGCATAAACGGCGGGAACGCCTGACCCTTATAGGTCTTACCTGTAGTCTTATTGGTAATAACGCCTGTATCAAAATCTACGTTCACAGTGTCGCCTGCTTTAATATCACTTGCCGCTTCTTCGCATTCAATAATAGGAAGCCCTATATTAATTGAGTTACGATAGAATATCCTTGCAAATGTCTTAGCAATAACACAGCTCACTCCGGCCGCCTTAATCGCTATAGGTGCGTGCTCTCGTGAAGAGCCGCAACCAAAATTCTTATCAGCCACAATAATATCTCCCGTACTCACGTTATTAACAAATTCTTTATCAATATCTTCCATGCAATGCGTTGCAAGTTCCTTTGGGTCTGACGAATTAAGATATCTTGCAGGTATAATTACATCTGTATCTACATTATCACCGTATTTAAATACTTTTCCCTCAGCTGCTTTCATTTGATACCTCCTAAGAGCGTGGTCCGCTTATCTTACCTGTTAATGCCGATGCTGCCGCAACCGCCGGCGACGCCAAATATATCTCAGAATCAACAGCACCCATACGACCTACAAAGTTACGATTCGTCGTTGATACACATTTCTCACCTGAAGCCAAGATTCCCATATAACCTCCAAGGCACGGTCCGCAGGTAGGTGTTGACACAATCGCTCCGGCTTCAATAAAGTCCTTAATAAAGCCCGCCTCCATTGCCCGCAAATAGATATTCTGCGTACCCGGAATTATTATACATCTAACATTCTTAGCGACCTTATTACCCTTAATAATCTTATCCGCCATAGCTAAATCTTCAAATCTTCCGTTAGTACATGAACCGATTACGACCTGGTCAATCTTTATATCTTCAACTTCATCAATGGTCTTAGTGTTCTCCGGCAAATGCGGATATGCAACTGTAGACTTAAGCGTTGATAAATCTATTGTAATGGTCTCATCATACTCGGCATCTTCATCAGCCTCATATACTGTATATTCTCTGTCAGAATGCTCATCCAAATACTTCTTGGTAATATCATCAACAGGGAAAATACCATTCTTGGCACCTGCCTCAATAGCCATATTACAGATACACAGACGATCGTCCATAGATAAATTCTTAATTCCATCGCCTGTAAATTCAAGCGAACGATATAATGCCCCATCTACACCTATCGTGCCAATCAGATGAAGTATTACATCCTTACCGCTTATATATTCGGACGGCTTACCTGTAAGCTCTACCTTAATTGCAGACGGCACCTTGAACCATGCTTTACCGGTTGCCATACCCGCCGCCATATCAGTTGAACCGACACCTGTACTAAATGCTCCGACTGCGCCATATGTACATGTATGAGAATCAGCACCGATAATACAATCACCCGCAACGGTAAGTCCCTTCTCGGGCAAAAGCGCATGCTCTATTCCCATCTGTCCCACATCAAAATAATTGGTTATTTCATTATCAGTCGCAAATTCTCTGACACATTTACAATGTTCAGCCGACTTAATATCCTTATTGGGTACAAAGTGATCCATAACAAGAGCAATCTTGTCCTTATCAAACACACCGTCTACCTTCATCTTCTCTATTTCATGGATAGCTACAGGGCTTGTTATATCATTGCCCAGCACAAGGTTAAGGTCAGCTTCAATAAGCTGACCTGCCTCAACACTATCCAAATTAGCATGAGCTGCTAATATCTTCTGTGTCATTGTCATTCCCATTTGTAAGTCTCCTTATAATGCCCTACTTCGCTATTATGCCTTACTGAATTCGTCTTTGCCTACACCGCATAACGGACATACCCAATCATCGGGAAGATCCTCAAATGCTGTACCGGGTTCGATTCCGTTATCAGGATCACCTACCTCAGGGTCATACTCGTATCCACATGTGTCACATACATACTTATCCATAATTGTAACTCCTTTCATAAAATATGATTAATTAAATATAGATTATAAATATCCCTTCGCGAATTCTGCCGCTGCGGCAACATCCTCATCATTAGGTCTACCCTTATGTACATGTCTAAATTCGCCTTTGCAGTGGAATTCCTTCTCATCCATAGGAACCCCTACCTTATCAGCCTCTTTCTTAACTTTGTTATATGTAGAATTAAGCATTGCCGCTGAACCGAAGTTAACGATTTTGCCGACTTTATTCTTATCAAGTCCTCCGATAAACTGCTTAACCTCCGGATCAATGTTAAATGCGTAATAGGAATTGCCAAGGAATAATATATCAACAGGCTCCTTTATAGGTGATGATATGGGCAGTGCCTCTACTCCAAGCACATCTGCCATAGCCTTAGCCAGCTTCTTAGTGTTACCTGTTCTTGTATAATATCTTACTGCATATGTCACCTTCATACCTCCCTATCTATATAACCTTCATACCTCCCGGTCTATATAATAATTACAGCATTGCCTCTACTTCACTTCTGACATCAGCCATATCATATGTAGGCTCAAATCTTTTAACAACATTTCCTTCTCTGTCAATCAAAAACTTCGTGAAGTTCCACTTAATATATGCCTTATCACCAAAGGTCTTGTTATTCCTCTCCGCTATCTTGTTAAATGCCGCATTCTTAAGACCTTTGCCAAATCCCTCAAAAGGCTTCTCTGTAGCTAAAAATGCAAACAACGGGTCAGCCGTATCACCGTTAACATCAACCTTCTTAAATTGAGGAAAGTCCGTACCAAACTTCAGCGTGCAAAATTCATGAATCTCTTCATCATCGCCCGGTGCTTGATTAGCAAACTGATTACACGGAAAATCAAGTATCTCAAATCCCTTATCACGTAAGTCCTTATACATTGCCTCTAATGGCTCATAATGTGGTGTAAAGCCACATCCTGTTGCTGTGTTAACGATAAGAAGGACCTTTCCCTCATAATCCTTAAGACTAACCTTCTCGCCCTTTCTGTCTAAAACTTCAAAATCATATACATTTGCCATATAGCACCTCCTTAATCTCTTGACTCAATAACGATCGCAACACCGTTATTAACTACTATCTTAGCCTCATCCTCTTCTATAACATTACTGATACCAAGCGATAGATTTCTCTTCATATGCTTATTATCTACATTGAATTGAAAGCCTGTAAGTGTAACATATGTATCATCGGTATACGGAACAATAGATACATAATCTCCGAACTGTTCCTTCTTGGTAATTACCATCTCATCGTTGACAAGCGAAATCCTATTATGCTCATCCACCAAACTAATATGAAAGCCTGATAATACGCCAAGTCCGAGAATCGAGATATTACCGAGTACGTGATCAATTCTTGTTCCTGTTGCGCCAAGTATTACAATATCGCCTCTTAGATACCTCATTGCAAAGCGCACTGCTTCTTCAGTATCAGTTTGGTCTTTGTGAACATCAAGCTGTCTTATATGATACGGAAGTACATCAAACACAAATTGCTCTTGGTCATCCTTCTTCTTATTAGACTTATTCTTAGGCTCCAATCCGATAGCCATTCTAGCTTCATCCGATACAGAATCGAAGTCACCGATAACCTCATCAGGATTAATCTTAAGACGAAGCAAACACTCCAAGCCTCTGTCAACAGCTAAGAGATATATGCCATCCTTCTTATTACCCTTCTTGTCACATAGAATCTTCTTAACGAATTCATCTTCTACATGTCCCCCTGCAATAATATAAATCCTCTCGTCGCTCATAAACTACCTCCTCCTATTTGAGCTTATTCATAAATGCTCTGACATTCTCAGCGGGATTGCCCTTAAATACTGCAGAGCCCGCCACAATAATATTAGCCCCTGCATCAATAATATCAGATACATTGTCAAGGTTAACGCCACCGTCAACCTCTATATCAACATTAAGTCCACGTGAATCAATCATGGACTTTAATTCTCTAATCTTATCAAGTGAATAAGGAATGAATTGCTGTCCGCCAAACCCCGGATTAACCGACATAATAAGCACCATATCAAGCTTTGGCAATATATAATCAAGTGTATGTAAAGCTGTTGCGGGATTAAGCGCTACAGCTGCCATAACAGACCTTGACTTAATAAGCTCAATGGTTCTGTCGAGATGCTTACATGCCTCCATATGCACCGTAATAATATCAGCTCCCGCCTCAGCGAACTCAACTATATATCTATCCGGATCTTCTATCATAAGATGCACATCAAGTACCTTATCAGTATAATTCCTGATAGACTTAACAACCGGCATGCCGATTGTAATACTCGGAACAAACATGCCATCCATTACATCTACATGTATATATTCAGCACCTGCCTCATCTACTGTCTTAATATCCTCACCTAATCTGCCGAAATCACTTGACAGTATTGATGGTGAAAGGCAATTAGTCATAGCACACTCCTTAATTATCTGCTGCGATCAGCAATCTCCTCATATATCTTAACATAATTATTATATCTGACTTCGTTAATGGCACCTTCTTCAAGTCGCTTTAAAACCTCGCAATTAGGCTCGCTTATATGCGCGCACGTCGTAAAGTAGCATTTACTCATACATGAACGAATCTCCGGATACAATAAGCCTACGTCCTCCTTAGTAATATCCGGCACATTAATTGCGGAAAAACCGGGCGTATCAATAATATAACTGCCTTCGTTATCAAGTGCTATTATCTCGCTATGCCTTGTCGTATGTCGTCCTCTTCCTGCCTTCTTACTAAGCTCACCTGTCTGCATTGTGACATCGGATTGAAGCATATTAATAAGGGATGATTTACCCACACCGGATGGTCCTGCCACAACCGTAGTCTTGCCTCTTAACACTGACTGCAGCTTAACGATTCCCGTATTCTTCTTAACACTTGTAAATATGCAATCATACCCGGCCAAGCTATACATATCCTCAAGCTCATTAAGATATGACTTGTCACACAAATCAATCTTGTTAAAACAAATATTGACGTTCAGCTTCTCATATTCCATCATCATCAGGAAACGATCAAGCAGATTAAAATTAGGATTCGGTGTCTTAACCGCAAATATTATTAATGCCTGGCTAACATTGGCAACCTCGGGACGAATCAAAGAATTCTCTCTATCATGTATATTGATGATATTACCTTCCTTATCATCTTCGGATGTAATCTCAATATCAACATTATCTCCGACTAACGGTTTGATTCCATCCTTGCGGAATATCCCTCTCGCCTTGCACTCATATATACCCTGTCCCATTATATGGACATAATAGAACCCTGCAATTCCTTTGATTATCTTACCTGTCAAGTACTATCCTTCCCGTCACTTAGCTACATCGCCGTAAAGGTTACTGCTTCCGAACCGTTTGGTGTATAAAGAGTACCTGTACTTGTTGAAATATTGCTTACCGAGATAGTCTGTGACTGACCGGCGCCTACATTCCAGCTACCTAATGCATTACCATTAGCATCCGTTAATCTATAGCTTCCTTCTGTGCTTAGTGTTCTGTTATAACGATAATATGTTGTCTTCTTGCCGGAGCTTACAACTATTGTAACCGTTGTTCCTTTATCAACGTATTTGCCGCCTTCAACACTCTGGCTGATTACATTGCCGCTGGATACAGAATCAGAGTTCTCTGTTGTTACATTGACATTAAGACCTGCACTGCTTAATGCACTCGATGCAGCTGATTGACTCTGTCCTACTACAGAAGGAACCTTAGCCTTCTCTGAGCCTTGGCTTACAACAATCTTAATCGTGTCCCCTGACTTTGCCTTGGAATTGGCATCGGGACTTTGTGATATAACATTGCCTTGGTTCTGATCACTGTATTGATACTCAACGCTATACTTAAATCCCGCAGTCTGCAAAGCATTAATAGCCGTTGATTCCGATTTGCCTACCACATTCGGCACGGTTAAATCGCCCTTACCTGTACTAATCTGAATTGTAACCGTTGAATTAACAGGAACCTTATCACCCTTTTTAACGGACTGACCGCACACCTGTCCTTCGGCATATTGGTCGGATGAAACCTCTTCCTTCTTATATCCTAAGTTAAGCTCTTTAAGCTTATCGATAGCTTCCTTCTCCGTCATACCTGTTAAGTCAACCATGGTAACCTGCTCGGATTCAACTGAATCCCCTGAGAAGAATTTCCACCAGCCTAAGCCACTACCGATAAAGTATATCAAAACTCCGACAACAACAACTGCGGCAATAATAGCCATAATTGTTATTGCTTTATCCATCTTAGGGTTAACCTTACCTTCTTCTGCCTTATCATCTTCTTCGTCTATCGGCTTCGGTGTTGCTTTCTCATCAATAACACCTGCTTCCTTCTTAATGGCATCAAGCTCTTCCGCCGTTATTACGCGAGTCTGCTCTGCCGTGGCATCTCCACCGGCAATAACAACGAAATCCTCATCGGGATTAACGAGCGCCTTCTTAAGATCAAGAAGAAGGTCCTCCATATTCTCATATCTTCTGTCAGTGCTCTTCATCGTACACTTAAGAATAATCTTCTCAACACTTATCGGAATATCCTCCACATACTGTGATGGTGGGATAATATCTGATTGTAAATGCTGAAGCGCAATTGCAACTGTTGTATCTCCGTCATAAGGAACACGACCGGTAATCATCTCATACATCACAATACCAAGTGAATAGATGTCTGACTGATAACTAACCATACCATTCCTTGCCTGCTCCGGAGATGTGTAATGAACAGAGCCCATAACCTCAGCATTAATGGTATTAGACGATACCGCCTTAGCAATACCGAAATCTGTTACCTTAACCTTGCCTTCTGTTGAAATAATAACATTCTGAGGCTTGATATCTCTATGAATAATACCCTTCTCATGAGCCGCTTGTATACCGCGTCCCACTTGAATCGCAATCGATAACACTTCCTTATAATTAAGGCGTTCCTTACGTTCGATATATGACTTAAGCGTAATTCCTTCAATGTATTCCATAATAATGAAATACATGCCATCCTCTGAGCCTACATCATATATATTAACAATATTAGGATGCTCTAATACAGCTGCTGACTGAGCCTCTCTTCGAAACTTAGTAACAAAGCTCATATCCTCTGTAAATTCCTGCTTAAGCACCTTAATTGCTACTTCTCTGTTAAGAACATGATCCTTGGCCTTATACACGTCAGACATTCCGCCTGAGCCGACATCTTCTAATATCTCGTATCTGTCCTGAAGATACATTCCCTTTTGTAACATATTATTATCTCCAATCTATTCTCTATTCAAACGGTTCAACAACAATCGCTGAAATATTATCAAGACCACCTGCACGATTAGCCAGACTAACAAGCACATTAGCCTTAGTCTTAGCATCCGAATCATTGGCAAGCTGAGCAAACAATTCATTATCATCAACCATATTAGTAAGACCGTCAGAGCACAGCAAAAACTGCTCAAAATTATTATTGGCAACCTCAAAGAAATCGATATTAACATCCTCTTCAGCCCCAATTGCTCTTGTAATGGCATTCCTCTTGGGATGACGCTTAGGATCGAACTTACCAAGCTGACCGTTGCGCATCATCTCTTGCACTAATGAATGGTCTCTTGTTATCTGAACAATAGTATTATCATTGGCAATATACAATCTGGAATCACCTACATTAGCAACATAAAGCTTCTTATCGCTGATTGTGGCACATACAAATGTAGTACCCATACCCGCCTTAGACGGATCGTTTGATGCCTCATTAAAAAGAACCCTGTTAGCCTTCTTAATTGCTTGATTAAGAATAGCAACCGGTTTACTCTCGTTAGATTGCTCTATCTCTTCAAGTACAACCTTAACTGCAATTCTTGACGCATAATCACCGGCATTATGTCCACCCATACCGTCAGCGACAATAAATATATTAGGTAATATCCCAACGCTGTCTCCTGATGCATAGACAAAATCCTGGTTCTCGGTTCGAGTTTTGCCCGTATCAGTTAATGCAAAATATCTCATGTTAATCCTTCCTTCTCACAGGTCATCACACTTAATTAATATGCTTGCGTCTAAGTTGTCCGCATGCACCATCAATATCGCGACCCATTTCTCTTCTAATAGTAACATTTATCGCGTTTTTTTCAAGTTTTTTCTTGAATTTGAGAACAGATGATTTGCTTGAAGCCTTGTATTTACGCTCATTTATCGGATTTACGGGAATAAGGTTAATATGCACCGATTTAGTTCCAAGTAAGCGTATCAGTTCATCCGCATCCTCATCAGTATCATTTACTCCTTTAATTAAGGTATATTCATACGTTATTCTTCGTCCCGTAGCTCTTTCATAATCCTTAATCGCTCTGACGACATCCGTTATCTCATATGTATTGGCAATAGGCATAATCTTAACCCTTTTTGCTTGTGTTGAAGCATGAAGAGAAAGCGCAAGTGTAATATTTAAGTCTTCCTTAGCCAAGTCATTTATCTTAGGAATAAGACCGCACGTGGATACCGTAACATTTCTCTCGGATATATTAAGGCCATGCTCATCGGTTAGCATACGGATAAACTTAACAAGATTATCATAATTATCAAGCGGCTCACCGGTGCCCATTACTACGACATTACTTACTCTCTCGCCTGTGTCATAGGATATGGAATATATCTGGTCAAGCATTTCCGCCGGCGTCAAATTGCGAACCCATCCGTCAATTGTTGATGCGCAGAACCTACATCCCATCTTGCATCCCACCTGCGAGGATATACATACGCTAATACCATGCTTATATCGCATAAGAACCGATTCAACACAGTTACCGTCACTTAGCTTGAATAGATATTTCCTGGTACCATCAATGGCGGACTTAAGCATATCCGCAATCTTCAGACTTGTATATTCAGTGTTCTGACTAAGCATACTTCTTAAGTCCTTGGAAATGTTAGTCATTGACTCATAGTCTCTTGCCAGATGAATATGCATCCATTCATACAATTGCTTGGCTCTAAAGTTCTTCTCACCAATAGATTCAATATACTGACTAAGCTCGTCAAAGTTGAGCGACTTGATATCTGTTTTAGTTTCCATATCAAGCCTCCCTCTTAAGTACGGCAATATAGAAGCCATCCTGCGTAGCGGTCGGCATATATTGCTTCTCTTCTTTTAATGTAAAACCGGGATTTGCCTCCAAAAATCTGCGAGTGTTTAATTCATTCTCGCTCTTTGATACGGTACATGTAGAGTATAACATTTTACCGCCCGGCTTCACGTATTCCTTAACATTTTGAAGTATTTCAAACTGTAATGCAGCCAAATTATCTATATCTTCATTCTTAATTCTTATTTTAATATCCGGTTTCTTGCCAATTACTCCTATACCGGAGCAAGGAAGGTCTGCGATAACAATATCAGCCTTCTTATTCAGGTCATTATTATTTATCAATGCATCCCCAACCTTAGCCGTAACGTTATCAAGACCGGAGCGTCTTATATTGTCACGTATAAGCCTAACCTTATCCTCAGATATATCATATGCCATAACCTTACCCATATCAGCATCTGACTTAGTATCGGATACAGTACCTTGTGCAGCAAGCTTCATAAGCTCAGCTATATGTAAGCTCTTGCCGCCCGGCGCAGCACATACATCAATAACTGTATCATTTGCAGTAACTTTACTCATAACACCAACCATCATCGAGCTTACATCCTGCACATAGAAAAGTCCCTTCTTAAATGAATCAAGCTTTTCAAGATAATCTATTCCTTTAACAGAAAAAGCATAGTCAATTAAATCAATTGACGTAACCTTAATGCCCTCTTTATTAAGAATGTCACGAAGTTCATCAGGCGTACACTTAGTAAGATTAGTTCTGATTGTAAGACCCCTATTATCAAGAAAAGCCTCAGAGATTGCATTTGCATTGCCAAATTCTAAGTCAAGCCTCTCATATAGCCACCTTGGCATAGAGTATTCTTCATACGGCTTCAAATTAACCTTGGCAAAATCATCCCTTATCATTGTCCTAAGCATACCGTTAACAAATCCCTTAAGACGAGTAGGGGCAACCTTACCTGACAGCTTAACATATTCATTTACGGTAGCTGATTCCGGCACGGAATCCATATACTTAATTTCAAAGATTGCCATGCGCAATATATTCTTTATATTAGGATTTAATTTATTGATTTTAGTCGAAGAATATGAAGAAATAACAGCATCCATTTCGATAAGGCGTTCAGTAACTCCCGTGCAAAGATAAGTTATATAACCACGCTTTTGTTTATCCAGATATTGATATTTAACAAGAGTATTATTTAAAGCGTCATTTAAGAATACGCCATCTTCAACTACTGACGTAACAATCCCAAATGACACTTTACGTACGTTGACATAATTTTGATTACTCATTTATCCCAGCTTCTCTCCCGGATGGATTTGATTACCCAGCAAAAATGCCTGTACCTCCATCCTCTTCTTGCCCTCTAATTGAATCTCATCAAGACCTAACACTCCATCACCTGTCATTACATACAGATTCCTCTTATCAACATAACAAACCTCTGCCGCATTAGCCTCAAGCTTATTAATTGCAAATTCATCTGCACTAACCACATGACTCTTCCATATCTTAAGATTCTTACCATTATATGATGTATATGCAGTCGGCCACGGATTAAGGCCTCGCACACATCTTTCAATACTAAGAGCACTCTTATTCCAATCTATAAGTCCGTCTTCTTTACAAATCATGCAAACGTGAGTGGCTTTAGATTCATCCTGCAAAATTGGTGTAATAGCACCTGCTTGAAGCTTGTCAAGAGCTTCAACTATTGCTTCACCGCCTAAGCCGGCCAGTTCATCAAACAACTCGCCACCCGTCTCGGTTCCGTCTAACCCAATCTCCTTCGTCAGCAATATATCTCCATCATCAAGACCGACACCCATCTGCATAATTGTAACACCGGTTTTGTCATCGCCGTTAAGAATTGCACATTGAATAGGCGCCGCACCCCTGTATTTAGGCAGCAATGAGGCATGCACATTTACACATCCTAAGCGCGGAATGGACAGGACACTCTCGGGTAATATCTGACCAAATGCCGCCACTACCGCTATATCAGCATCAATTCCGCTTAGATAAGCAACCGACTCCTCATCTCTTATCTTACTCGGCTGAAACACCTTAACATCATGCTCGGTTGCCCATTTCTTAACGGGGGACGGAGTAAGCTTGCCGCTTCTTCCTCTCGGCTTATCAGGCTGCGTAACTATAAGCACAATTTCATGACCTGCGTTATATAGGCTATCAACTATATATGTTGCAAAATCAGGCGTACCCATGAAAATAATCTTCACTACTTGTTATCCTCCGAATCATCAGAATCATTAGATTCACTGTCCTCTTCTTCATATCTGACCTCAAACAAGTCTCCTTGTACTATCTCCGTGTACATATGACCGCTAAGATGATCAATCTCATGCACAAGTGCTCGCGCTAAAAGCTCCTCGCCTTCTACTATGGTCTCTTCCATTTTCTCGTTAAATGCTTTAACCTTAACGTAATTCGGTCTTGTTACAATTCCGGCCTTGCCGGGCACACTAAGGCAACCCTCTTGTCCTGTTTGCTCGCCGTCAGTTTCGATAACTTCAGGATTAACCAGAATGATAGGACCTTCACCCACATCTATCACAGCAATCCTTCTAAGCACTCCTACCTGAGGTGCCGCAAGACCGACACCATCGGCATCATGCATTGTCTCAATCATATCATCAATTAATTGCTCCAGTCTTGGAGTGATTTCCTTTACATCGCGACATTTCTTAGTGAGTATCTCGTCGCCCTCTACTCTAATTTGTCTAATAGCCATCTTATTCTCCTTATAATGAATTTATCGGATCGAAGTCAAAATAAACATGTCCTTTCGGAAATCTTGTATTATTAAGCAGATATTCATCTGCAACATCCTTTATGCTTACAAGTAATTCATAACTTGAATCCTTAATATATATAGTCTTACGATGAATGTCATTAATCTTCGCTATCAATGCATCCTGCGGTCCTAACATCTTAGCATCCGGGAAATGTTCCTTCAACCTATCATGTAATGCATTAGCCAATCCCTCTGCTTGCTCTAAATCCTCCGACTGAATCGTCATTAGCAGCATATGTGCACAGGGCGGATAATTCATAAGGTTACGATACATTATCTCCTTATCGTAAAATGTCTCATAGTCTTGCTTCATCGATTCAATAATTGCATAATGCTCAGGCTCATATGTCTGTATTATTGCCAAGCCTTCAGCTTCACCGCGACCCGCACGACCAACGGCCTGTGTCAATAATTGAAACGTTCGCTCACCGCTTCTGAAATCCGGGATATTAAGTGACATATCGGCTGCCAATGCTCCGACAAGGGTTACATTGCCAAAATCATGTCCCTTAACTATCATCTGTGTTCCGACAAGAATATCAGCTTCCTTGTTCTTGAACTTAGCAAGAATATCCTCATGCCCTGTCTTGCCCTTGGTTGTATCCATATCCATTCTGACAACTCGAGCACTTGGGAACATATCAGATACTATCTCTTCAACCTTCTCTGTCCCTATATTAAAGCCTCCTATAGCCTTGGAGCCGCATTTACCGCATACCATAGGCTTAGGCTCTGTGTGTCCGCAGTAATGACAATGCATCTTACCGTCACGATGAAGACTTAGGGATACATCACAGTGCGGACACTTAAGCGTTGTTCCGCACTCACGACAGCTTATACATCCAAGCATCCCTCGACGATTAAGAAACAGCATTATCTGTTCCTTCTTATTAAGCCTATCTTCTATAAGTCCGGCAAGCCTGTCACTTATTATGGAATTATTGCCTCTTCTAAGCTCGCTTCGCATATCTACTATCTCAGACTTAGCCAACGAATTGGCTGTTGCTCGATTAGGCAAACTAAGTAGCGTGTACTCGCCGTCCAAAGCCTTCTTATAGCTGTCAACCGATGGCGTTGCAGAGCCTAATACTACGCTTGCACCGGCTATCCTTGCTCTCTCAATTGCCGTTGGAACTGCATGATACTTAGGTACATTCTCCGACTTATATGAGGTCTCATGCTCTTCATCAATTACAATCAGCCCAAGATCGGGAAATGGTGTAAATAATGCAGACCTGGGTCCGACTATTATCTTAATATCACCATTCTTGGCTCTTAAAAATTGATCGTATCTCTCAGCCACACTCATACGGGAATTAAGAATCGATACCATATCACCGAATCTGTTATAGAACCTCATAACCGTCTGAAATGTCAATGCAATCTCGGGAATAAGAACAATAGCTGACTTGCCTTTGTTAATCACATGCTCTATCATCTCAAGATAACAAAGCGTCTTGCCGGAACCGGTAACACCATGAATAAGGTAGGTACCCAATCTACCTGCATCATAATCACTTATAAATTGATTGCATATGCTTGCTTGCTCATCATTAAGAATATGTCTTTGTTCATTCTCTCGTGTATGATTGATTGGATTACGATATTCACTCTCCTGCCGTATAGTAATAATTCCGTTCTTCTCAAAATCTCTGATTATATTAGAGCCGATATTAAGCTTCTTGGTAACAACATCCCATGGAATCTCATCATTATCCTTAAGAGCAAGAAAAAGTCTCTCTTTGGCTACCGAATGATTACTTCTTGCCATAAGAGAGTTATATTCGTCATCAAGTAAATTCCTATCTATATTAAGAACAAGTATTTTCTTAAATTTGCTTTTAGCTTTTTGCTTTATAGGAATAACTGTCTTAAGCGCCTGATTCATAGCCCCGCCGAAGTTACGTTTCATCCAGCCGGCCAGCTGAATCAATTGATTATCGATACTCGTGGAATTATCAACCACTTTGATAATCTCTTTAGTCTTAGCCGGATCAAATTCCGGTTCATCGCTAAGAGTAACCACATATCCTGTTATTACCCTGTTGCCTCTGCCAAACGGCGCTTCTACCTGCATCCCCTCTATCAAGGTATCTTGTAGACCTTCAGGTATCTTATATTGAAATGTCTTGTCTAATTTATCCAAGGATATATCAACAACTACGTTGCAATACCTCATATACTGTAACAACTCCTATTAAAGTGTTATACCCATAACCGTATTTTTGACTTTACTCCACACCTCGCGACTCTTCTTGATACCGTCAGCATAATCCCTAACGACCTCACGCTCATCAAGATGATTCTTCTTCCCCTTAATAATCTGATAATCCTCATGACCCTTACCTGCAAGAACTATTAGGTCTCCCTCTCTTGCATTGGTCATAACATAGCCTATGGCTTCTATTCGATTCTCAATTACAATGAAAGCGTCCTTGCCGGTATCTATAGTTTGAATAAGCTCCTCAACCTTATTACCGGATAATTCATCTATATCGGAAGCATCACGCCCTTGCATGCCCATAGCAAATCCTGCCATAATATCTCTGATAATTGCACCCGGCTCTTCATCTCTCGGATTATCTGATGTAATTACCGTGTAATCGGCATACCTCGCAGCAACAGAGCCCATTGCATATCTCCTGCCCTTAGCACGATTGCCTCCGCATCCAAACAGCACCACAAGTCTCTTAGGCTCATAAACCCTTAGACTCTCAAGTAGTGATTTAAGACTCATATCATTATGAGCATAATCAATCATAAGCGTATAATTGCCGGGCACTTTAAGCATCTCGATTCGCCCTTTAACCTTAGCTTTTTCTATTGCCGCTCTCGTAAGATTAATATTGACACCGAGTCTATTGCATATCGCAATAGCGCACAATGAATTGTATACACTAAACGTACCGGGCATATTAACTCTTGCATCAATATTAAGTGCACCTTTAACTTTATATTTAACACCGAGGATACCCTTATCATTAATACGCACCATATCATAGGCACACAAATCATTATCCTCATTAAATCCATACGTCAATACTTCACATTTAGCAGAATCAATCATGTACTGAGCATGTTCATCATCACCGTTAATAATTGCATATCTGCATCTACTGAAAAGCTTACTCTTACATTCCAAATAATTCTCAAAGCTATCATGCTCATTAGGCCCGATATGGTCCGGAGAAATGTTGGTGAAAATTCCAATCTCAAATGTAAAGCCATCTACTCTCTCAAGAAGAAATGCTTGAGACGATACTTCCATAACACATACATTAACACCCTCTTCAACCATCTTAGCGAAATGATACTGCATAACATAAGAATCAGGAGTGGTATTAACCGAACCTATATGAGTCTTACCATAAGTAATCTCAATTGTACCGATAAGTCCCACATTGAAGCCGGCGCGGTCTAATACTGACTTAACCATATAAGTGGTAGTGGTCTTACCCTTGGTTCCCGTAACACCGATTACCTTCATCTTATCGGCAGGATGATCAAAATACTCGGCAGCAATAAATCCAAGCGCAGATCTTGTGTTATCAACAGCAACTATCACCGTATCGCCTACATTAAGAGCATCAATTGCATTAAGATAAGCCTTATTGTCCTTCTGAACAACAATAACCTTAGCACCGGCATCAATTATCTCTTGTAAATGTTCATGTGCATCATAGTTGACTCCCTTGACACACACAAAAACAGCTCCGTTCTTGATATCCTTTGTGCTCTGAGTAAGGTCAGTGATATCACCTTCAAGCTCACCATTAATTAATTCATAATTTAATTTACTAAAGAGCCTTTTTACATCTGTTACGACATTCATTATTATCCCCGCTCACTATTCTTAGAATACTTCTCCTCACAATATTGGCATCTGTAAAGCTTTTTCTTTTCATCAGCTAATACAAACACTTGATCAAGTCCCTGTTCGATACTGGTTATACATCTGGGATTATTGCATGTAATGACATTGGTAATCTTCTTGGGACGCTTAAGTATCTTCTTATCAACTATCTTATCACCATGAATAACATTAACTGTAATGGTATGGTCAAAATATCCTAATACATCAAGATCAATTGTATCAAGCGGTCCCTCAATCTTAATTATATCCTTACGCCCCATCTTGTTACTCTCAACATTCATTATCATGGCAACCGTACCATCAAATTCATCAAGGTGCAGATAATTATATAACTTCATCGCCTTGCCGGCTCTTATATGGTCGAGCACGTAGCCTTCATGAATTCCACTTATGTTAAGCATATAGCACCTCCTTACACCTGTATATTAAGTAACGTTAATATAAGCGCCATCCTGATATATACACCATATTGCGCTTGCCTGAAATACGCCGCTCTCTCATCCTCGTCCACCTCTACCGATATCTCATTAACTCTTGGCAGAGGATGAAGCACAAGCATATCATCCTTGGCAAGCTTCATCTTCTCACCGTCTAATATATAGAAGCCCTTCATACGTAAGTATTCTTCTTCATTGAAGAATCTCTCTTGCTGAACTCTTGTCATATAAAGTATATCAAGCTCAGGCATCGCATCCTCTAAACGCTCCACCTCTTCATATGGTATATTATTCTTCTCTAATACATCATCACTTATATAGCTTGGTACTTTAAGCTCTCCGGGTGATATAAGAATGAACTTAATGTTGTCATATCTGACAAGCGCATTAATAAGCGAATGAACAGTCCTG
>CAJOIL010000010.1 GCA_905234525.1 uncultured Lachnospiraceae bacterium
CTTCCGGTCGCTTATAACCCAGATGTCTTGCAATATCACGCCTGCTAATATCTAACATTTCCATTATTATTAATTATCTTCACCAATCCATCTGAAGCCTACACTGCGTTCACCAATTATATCAGATAGATTACCCATAATCGTCTCAGCAACATCCGGCTTATTCATGGAATATACATGTACATTAGTGATACCATTGGCATACAAATCAATAATCTGATCTGTTGCATAAGCAATACCCGCCTGCTTCATAGCCTCAGGCTTATCTCCAAAGGCATCTACCAAACTCTTAAAGCGTAATGGCATAAACGCTCCGGATAATTTAAGGGCTTTCTCAACCTGATTGGCATTGGTTATCGGCATTATGCCCGGCAAAACGGGAACAGTCACACCAAGATCTCTTATCTTATACATAAAGTTATAAAACAAACTATTATCAAACACCATCTGTGTTGTCAAAAAATCCGCTCCCGCTTCAACCTTCTCCTTAATATAAATCAAATCCTGTCTCTGATTAGTGCTCTCGGGATGCATCTCCGGATAGCAGGCAGCTCCGATACAAAAGTCTCCCGCCTCCCTAAGCTCTCGTACAAGCTCTATCGCATGCTGATAATCCCATGACGACCTATCGGCACCTTCTAACTCCGGAGTCAAATCGCCTCTTAGTGCCATAACATTTTCAATACCAAGAGACTTCATATCACTGATACGTTCACGTACTGTGTCACGACTTGATGATACACATGTCAAATGTGCAAGCGTAGGGACATCGTACTTATCTCTTATATTCTTGGCAATCTCAAGCGTATACTTACTTGTGCCACCACCTGCTCCGTATGTAACGCTCATGAACGCCGGATGCAATGCCGCTATCTCTTCTGTTGCCATTTTGACACTTTCAAAATTGGTTTCCATTTTAGGTGGAAATACCTCAAATGATATCGATAGCTTCTTGTCATTCAATACATCTATTATCTTCATACATGCCTCCTTACGTTGTTTACGACTCACTAGTGTAGCTGTCACCAATTTTAACATATAATATGAAGAAATATAATAATTTTTTAAAGGTTTTAATTGAAAAATAAAATAAATAATGTAAAATGTGTATGTATGGAACCTATCACTATTAATGGGTTACGTTACGCCCAAATTCCAAAAAGGAGGAGAAAATGTAATGGCAGAAGCAAAAACCAAAAAGATGACAGCCGGTAACATTATCGGATACGCTCTCGGCGATACCGGTGGAGTGTTAGCTTTCGGTGTCATCAGTACATTTATTAACATGTACTATACCGACGTATTCGGTATAGATCCCGCTCAGCTTACTATTCTATTCTTAGTGGCAAGAGTATGGGATGCAATCAATGACCCTATTATGGGTAGCATTATCGACAGGTCAAAGCCTCGTAAGGAAGGACGTTTCCGTCCCTGGATTTACTTCTTCTCATTCCCGATGATGCTCTCACTATTCCTAATCTTTATGCCTGTTCAGGAATGGTTCGGCTTATCAGGCAATCAGTTGCTAATATATGCATATGTTACATATATCTTATACGGTATGATGTATACAGGTGTTAATATTCCTTACGGTTCTATGGCAACGGTTATGACTAATGACATCAGGGAGAGGTCTACTCTTTCTATGGCACGTACAATCGGTGCCGGATTCGGTACAATGGCGGGTTCGGTTATTTTCCCTATGATTGTATATACTGTTGCTTCTACAGGTGCCAAGTACTTAGACGGACATAAGCTATTTGCTGCAGTACTTATTATTATAGGATTCCAGTTCGTAGCTTATCAGCTTAACTTCAGACTTACTAAGGAAAATGTTGCTCCTGTACAGGAAAAGGCTAAGGAAAGCGTAGGCAAGACTCTTGCTTCACTTATGAAGAACCGTCCTTTCGTTACATTATCACTTGCAAGTATGCTTCTTATCGCAGGTAATATGTTTACTAATACAGCTAACGGTTACTTACTTAAGAACTACTACGAGACACCGGGACTTCAGTCTCTCGTACCTGTTGCCACATACTTACCGATGGCACTTTCAATTCCATTCCTTAATAAGCTGGTTATGAAGTTCGGTAAGAAGGAGCTTTGCGGATTCGGTGCATTTATTGCCGCAGGTGCATATCTCGTTATGTGGATATGGAAGATTCCTAATCCTTATATCTTCTTAGGCTTCCTATTCATAACAGGTATAGGACTTTGCTTCTTCACTATGGAAGTATGGGCTATCGTATCAGATGCAATTGACTATCAAGACAAATTGACCGGACGAAGAGAAGAAGGTACATCATATGCTATCTTCTCATTCTTCCGTAAGATGGGTCAGACACTTGCAGGTGTTGGTTACAATGCATTACTTGCAGTAATCGGATATGTAGCTGCCACAGCAGGTTCTGATGCAGTCATACAACAGACACAAGAAGTTAACGATGGTTTATATACACTCGCTACACTTGTTCCATTTATCATATATCTGGTAATGGCACTCTTAATGCAATTCGGATATAACCTCAACAAGACTAAGACTGTTGAGCTTAAGGAAGAATTGGAAGAGCGCAATGCTAAGATGGCAGAACAAAGTTCACAGTCAGAGTAATATTTCTACAATATGATAAAGGAGGAAAAATATGAGCGAACAGAATAATAACGCTAATCAAGAGAAAAAAAGTGCGTTGAATATATACAATGTATCAGCCATAATATGCTTGATTGTCATAATAATCGGCGCAGTTTTTGTAGTACAATGGAAGAACGGCTTCAAGATGAACAGCATCTGGGATAGCCTCAATTATAAATGGGCTTCTACCTTCAATGACAAAGGTAGCTTCTATACAACATCAACAGAAGATGCTACATCAATAACCGTATATCTGTATCCTGAGGATGCTAACTACATCACATTTGACCAGGAAGAAGGTAAGACAGTTCCTACCAAGGACGATGATAGTATCGACGCAGAGAAGTATGACGGCAACGCTGAGAAGGCTAGGGACGCTATCGCAAGTATTAATTCTAAGCTTGGAATTGATGAGAAGACAGCAGATCAGATTCTTAAAGCCGCTGATACAAAGGGTGCTCCCGACGGAGACGCAGGACAAGGCACAGGCGAGAAGGCCAATGTTAAATGGGCTTACAAGACCGATAAGGCCGGTATACAGCGCTTAGAGGTTACATACACAAGAACCTAAGCTAAAGCTTAATATAAGGCTTATATGAACGTAAATAAGGGCACTCCCTACAGGGCAATGTCATTAAGTTAAGGTTCAACCTTATTATTGGCAACACAAAGAATTGTTCTTTAACACAACAAGCATTAAGTTAAGGAATAATAAAGAATTAATACCTGCTACAATTATTATTTTAGTAGCAGGTATTTTTATATTTCTTATTATTATGCACACAAATTAGACTAACGCTTAATTAAGTTAGCCATTATAAATATGCAGTTATTATGCGACTCGATAGACAAACCAAACTGCTGATTTTGTTTTTATATTCCGCTTATCAGCTCGACCTTTTCTAATGGGTGTTAAGTAAGAAAGTATTTCTCCGTAGATGTCTTGGGGCGAATCAGTATTCTAAAATCTATAATATTTACGTGTTAATGTACAAGCTTCTTTGAAACTAATAGCATAATTGTAGATATTATTCCTTTGCTGTGGAACTTTTATTTCTGAAATATTTCTTGATACAACGTTAAACATAATTAGGTGAGCAAGCAACTCCATTTTAATAAAATTGTCTTTTTTGCTGTGAAACTGTATTGCTCCCAGCGAATACTTCAAATCCCTAAAAGAAGTTTCAATATCCCATCTTTTATGATATAACTCTTTCATTTTTTCTATAGGAAATTCTTTTTTATTTAAATTTGTAACTAACACTTCCCAATTATCTTTTCCAGAATCATCACTTATACGAAACTTAACAACACGACATTTTATTTTGCATCTCCATTCAAAATCCCAGCGTTGATTTTTAGTATTCGGTGAATTATATTTTTTGTGATGTTTTTTAGGGGAGTTAATAAGATGTAAGTATGGATTGTTTTTGTGATTGTCCACATAGTATTTGTTTGATGTAACAACCTCAAACTCCATATTTACATCACATTCTCTATCTGGCAGTTCAGATATTTCCTTTATTCCGCCCGCACCAGATTTTGTTCTAATAACATAATTACAGTTTTTTATACGATTACAATTTTCAATCATATTGAATCCGTCATATCCCCTATCCATAATAACAATATATTTTCCTACATCTAATTGCTTTAACATATCAAGTGCCGCATCTCTTTCGTTTGTCTCTGATTTTGGTTGTAATATACAGTCTTGATATGTTCTGTTTTCGATGTCAAAGAGTAGATTGGCGTGAACTAAAGAATAAGGCTTGCATTCTTCACCATTTCTCTTCGGTCTACCGATAGAGGATTTCATTGCGTATTCAGAATTTGCATTATATGGTGGGTTAAAATCAGAGCCGTCAATGGCAAAAACTCTGTAGACATTATTGATTTTTTTATATTCTTTTAGCGATTCATTATATTTCTGGAGAATGTATTGGAATATATCTGGTTTTAACTTCCCCTTCGCTTGTTCGTATGCAGAAGCGGTCATTCGTTCATTTATATCAGGGAAAGCGTCTATCAACTCAGTATTTAATGAATTTCCTTGCATATTGAGAGTTGTTTTGATTGTTTTTTGAGCGTTCAACTTTCTGTTTCTTGTAAAATCAGTAGGTTTATTTGTAAAATCGTTGATATGCAATACTGCTTCTTCTATAACATCATCAAGCATCTCTAATGGAGTTTTATGATTTTTAGACATAACAAGTCACCACCTTTGGATATAGTGGTGCTTCTCTAATATACAAATAAGCATTTTGTATATTATTACAAATTTACAATATCTTCTTGACACGCAAATACTGCAATCATATAATTATATCGAAGTAACAAATTGTTATTTCTCAAAATATTAATAATGGTGTTGTAAGGCAAATTAGAGAAGCACCATTAAGGACGCTTACAAACTTTTCCACGGCTGTAAGCGTTCTTTTATTTTGTTTTATAAATATATTTTACAACGAAATCGAATATATTTTTATATGTCTCAAAAATTTCTCCGTGTTGCACCCAATATTTGCGTGTGACGCAAATATTTTGTAGGAAGATAACAATGAATAAAGCAAAATTAAGAAAAGAGTTTTTGAAATCAACAGGCAAGACTATTGCTGAACAGAGAAAAAAAATATTTCGCAGTAAGAATTAGGTGACGCATTAGAACATTCTACATCTACTATTAGTCGATACGAAAAAGGTTTATTAGATATGCCTATTTCTAATCTGCCTTTAATATGCGAATATTGTGGTTTTGACTTAAAAGATTATTTGAAGGGCTGGAAAGAAGATAATCTAAGTAAAGCAGCTACCACAGTTCTTTCATATAAGATGCTCAAACCTGAACAGGAGGTTGTGCAAGAATATATAAATAGTTGTTCTGACGAGGAATTAGATGATTTGATAGAGATTGATTATTGCCTCAGCTCATTAAAGAATGATAACTGTGTAAAAGAAATATCAAATATCGTTATAGAATTACACATGAAAAGACTAACCAATAAAGAAAAACAGTATAAACGATTATATAAATATTATAATTTATTAAAAGAAATGAAATGCGAAAATATTGAATAATTTTTATAATGATAGTATAATATAAGTGTATCATAGTATAAGGAAAGGCAAGTCAATAAGAACAGTTTATTGTCTTGTAGTTTTTCATAAGTGTTTAACACTTATTACTTCTTCTTTATAACCCATATTTAATATATAATATGGATTAGCTAAAGGAGATAAACAAGGGTAATCCCTATTATTTTAATTATCTAGGGATTGCTACTAAGCTTTCTCTAGTTTTATATAAATATAACAATTAGAGAAAGGAGAGAAAATAATGATTATTTTTGAAGTTGATGAAATATTGCCTTGTTTGAAAGATACCAAAACAGGCGAAATAGTTGAAACGGAAGTTATACAAATTAAAAGAAAAAGTGTACTTTCAAAATTCAACAAAAACACTGGTTGGTATGTTAACTGGAGTAACTTTTCAAACGATACTAGCATTTATGCATTAGTATTAAAAGGAACTTGTGATATACAAGGACTTGTGGCAATAAGCTATGATGATGTCGCGCAAGCAGTTTATGTTAAGTGGGGTTGTGTTGCTCCTCATAACAATATCTGGCAGTATGGCAAAAAGAAATATGCTGGAGTTGGCGGTCACTTACTTGCTATTGCCTCCGATTTATCTGTAAAACATAATTATGATGGTTTTTTATATGCGGAAGCAGCGGATGAAAAACTCTACAATTATTATATTGAAGAATTTGGAGCTTCGCCCTTACCACCGCTTAATAACCCTTATAGGTTTATGCTTTCAGATAGAGCAACGGAGCATTTAAGGGAGGTGTACACTTATGAATGGACAAACGAAATCATTTAAGGAAAAACAAAACTTAATAGATGAATTTATTGAAAGAGTAAATCCTTATGAAAGAAAGGAGCCTCTTAGATTTAATTTGAGAGAGTATTCAAGGTACATCGACGAAAACAACATTGATAGAAAAAATGTTCCTGAAAATGTAATGAAGATGTTTCAAATCTAAACAAAAACCCTAATCGTCATGACACGATTGGGGTTTTTTCGATATTTGGCAGCACCCACACACTATTTTAGGCAGCCTATTAAGGGCAGATATATGAGTAACGAAAGATTAACACTCAAACATATTAAAGAAAAATATCCTAATCAATGGGTTGGTTTAGTGGATTGCGAAATGGAAGATAGTATAAATGTACGTTCAGCAGTTGTCAAGTACACAGAAAAAGATATGTCGTCTGATTTAATGGCACTTGAAACTGTAAAAGGCAATATGAAAGCTATTTATACTACGCCTAACGATACAGATTTTGTAGGCACGCAATTTGCATAAAGCTACAATTAAAAAGGTAGAAAACTTGAGGAGATGTTATTTATGAATCGAAAGAAAATTGATATGTTGGCACAACAGATTTTGTTTTATTCTGACAATAAGGTATCTCCGTCGGTTGCAACGAGTGAGGCTTCAGATTATTTCAGAAGAAAGGGAATAGGAAGCCTGTTCGTGCATCGTTCAAGTCTAAGCAGTATAGGTAAAAAACTAGCTTATAAATGTTTAGGCAAACGATATTGTTAAATAATCACACGATTGGGGTTTTTTATATGGTGATTGGAGTAGTAGTATGGCGTAAATAAGGGAGATATATGATTATGAATGGAATTAAACTACCACGCTTCTTAAATAAAAACAACCTGCCAGAAGGTTATTATAAAGAAGTAAATCCTTACATAAGTATCCCTAAAGGTAATATAAACTTACTTGAACTATCTCGTTATGCAAAAAGCATAGGGAAAAAATGTGCGACTTGCAAGCAAGTGAAATAAACAAGTTTCGCTTATAAAAAAATATCAAAAAGATTAGCGCCACGATATGTGGTGCTATTTTTGTATAAAAAAGACAGCCCCTTTTATTGAGTAAAATCTGGGACTGTCTTATTTTGATGTCTGTCAAGTGCTTAACTTAATGACATTGCCCTGTAGGGAGTGCCCTTTTTAATCATACTTCTACACCTAGCTTTTTCGTCACAACAGATATCACCTTTATCAAAGCTTCTCTTTGCTTTTGCTCTAAGTAATTATCATTTAAGCTCTTCTTATTGTATTGTAAATATGTATCCTTGGTTTCACTTACAAGAAGCTTTGTGAAATACTGTTCCCAACTAAAGTATTCTTTGCTTTCAATTTATACTATCTTCTGCAATTCCCCTATAAAAGTCATATCCGGAATTAGTATCTTCAACTATTACTACATCTGCAACATCACTATCATCAAACTCCTTCGACGAATACAAATTATAGAAAGAATTATATGTCTTCTCCGTCCTACTATATTTACCGGAAGATTTTATGCCATATATTTCTTCCGCTGAATATGGCAGATTGGGAAGGTTCTCTCTTGTAATAATCACGTAATAATTATCGCTTTCTTTAATTTGGGATGCAAATTCATTTGTCTTAATAACATTAGTCTCTTCATCAATAAAAATAATACATTCCCGACTCTGTTCTATAATATTTTCCCAATTGCTGTTATTAAGCGTTTTGCACTTCCTGTCACAAGAAATACTTATTCCTGACTCCTCTCCTTGACGCTCGTATGTCTCAATAAGATTCATAAGGGTAGTCTTGCCGGTTGCACTATCTCCACGAATAATAGTAATATTGCGCTTAATATCAAATTCAAATTTAATTCGATTGTTCTGAACAATAATATGATATTTACCCTTCATATATTATCTTTCCTCTATCAAAATCGCTTCGTCAAGATACTCATTATAACTCTTCACATGCTTATTTGTATTCAATATGACCGCCTCAAAATCCTCACAAAAACTAAAATCCATAACATGGTGAAGATTAATTGTCAAATCTTTCTTTTTTGAAATCTCAAAGATCCACTTTGCACAATTGTCTCCACAAGCGGATGCATTAAAAATCTTCCCACTATCATCAAACATCATTAGCATCAACGTCTTAACACCACCCGAAAGTTCTTTCGTCGAGATTGAACCCAGATAAGGGCTATCTATCACACGCGAGCCTATTACTACAGATTTATCAATATCCTCAATAATCTTCTTTGAAAAATCGTCAACTATCCATTCATCCAAATACACATTATCAAAATATGTAGGCGGATGATATATCGAATTACCTATATCTCCAAAAACAATGTTTAGCATAGCATTTACCTCAATGTATTCTTAGTATTGTAAATCAAGAATATACAAAAATATACAATGTCACTTTATCAAATAATCTACAGTATTACAAGGATTTATTAAAAATGTATACCAAAAAGGCGGTCCAACGACCGGACCGCCTTAGTATATCACCTTAAACTATTATAGAAACTATATTATGCTTCTGCTTGCTCATCAGCTGTATTACCGGCTGCTGCGTGACGCTCATCAAGCTCTTTAGTAATCTCTTCAAGTCTCTCATCATTAAGCTTATACTTAGCCTTGAATACGATAAGACCGATTATAAGAATTGCGATAGGAATAAGTGTCATACACATTCTAAGTCCCATACATGAAGCATCTGACGCTCTTTGATATACCACATCAGCTGTATCTGCACCCTCTGCATCCTGAGTAATGTTAAATATTGTAAGCACAAGTGATGCAATAAATGCTGCAAGACCTGATGCAAGCTTAACCACGAAGGTCTGCATTGAGAAGATAACCGACTCATCCCTTCTGTTATTCTTCAACTCTCCGTAGTCACAGGTATTCGCAAGGAATACGGTAACGACAACGTTAAGCATACCGATTGCAGACATGATAAGGAATGCAGGAACAAGAAGTAAGTATACGTTATCCATTCCTGTAAATGCCAGTCCGAGAAGTACGATATATCCTGCCATAGCCATAAAGAAGCTTACATAGAATATCTTAATGGTATTCATGAACTTTCTGAATATCGGGAACAGAATCATCATAGCAATAATCTGGAAACCACCACCTGCTATATTGAATATTGTATAATTACCCTCCCAACTAGCAGGACTGAAATCATATTTGAAGAAATAAATTACAAGGTTAGATGTAATATATAAAGCGATATTAATACATACGATTGATACCACGATTGTCAGTGCTTGATCGTTCTTGAAAAGCGCTTTAAACATATCGCCTACAGAAGCCGTCTGCATCTCGACATTTGACTTCTCTTTGATTACGAAGCACATAATAACTGTAAATACTACGAATACAGCAGCAACTATAATTGCAAATCTCTGATATCCAAGTACTTCGTTAGTAGCACCGCTATCAGTTGTTCCACCGAGGAACTTAACAGCCATAACTGTTACGATAGAGACAAGCGCTGAACCAACACCTGCACAAGATCTTGCGAGTGCTGAAAGACCTTCTCTCTCCTTACCTGCTCTTGTAAATGCAGGAATCATTGACCAGTAAGGTACGTCCATCATTGTATAGGTTACACCCCACATAATATATGTAACTGCAGCATATGCAATAAGTCCGCCTGCTGATAAATCCGGAGGACATGAGAACATAATTATAAGGAGTGCCGCATTAGTAATTGTACCAATCATAAGCCAAGGACGGAATTTACCCCATCTTGTCTTAGTCTTAGCAACAATGATACCCATAATAGGATCGTTAAATGCATCAAACACACGAGCTGCAAGAAGAATAATACCCATTGCAACAGCACTTACGCCGATAACATCTTGGAAGTAATACAGTACGTATGATGCAGAGAACATATACATCATATCTTTTCCGACTGCTCCCAAACCATAGGCGACTTTTTCGCCACCAGAAAGTTTCTTAGTTTCCATTAGTTTTCTCCATTCTTTTTATTGTAAATTTGTGGGCAAACGCCCTGTTCAGTAATTATACACGAGAAACTGTATGAGTCGCAATAGTACCCGTCATTTTTGGTGTTGTTCACAAATTAGACACATAGTTTTCGTGTAAAATTCACAAGTTACTTAGGTCTTACTTCTTATCTCTAAGACCCATTGCTATCTCAACTACCTTATAAGCTCCGCTATACAAGCCGACCTTATTATTAGCCTTAATAGAATCACACATTTCCCCGAGTAGATGATCATCCTTCTGGAACATATCTACCATCTGAATGATATGCGGAATATCGCGACACTCTAATGTACCGTCTCCCATCTCAGCAGAGTGGATTGCACCCCACATCTCATGCTTACCTACACGTCTTATGAATAGCTTAGGTATAGGATAGAACGCAAGCTCTGACGGCTTAGTAACAAGTACATCACTGCTTCTCATAAGAAGGTTGGTAGCGTATACCGCTTCAAAAATGTTCTTATGCCAGAATACATGTACACCCTTAACGTCAGTAGAAGGATTAAGTGCACTCTCGCAGAACTCTTCAGTTTCAGACCAGTTATCCATATGCTCGGTAGCAACATCAGCTACACCGGCAATCTCATTCTTCATCCAATCCCATACTTCCTTGTAATCGCCGATGTTAAGGTAGATTACAGCCTTGCCTGCCTTAATCTCAGGCATTAAGTGCTGAATGATTGGTGCAAAGAGTTCTCTTTGTGCTCCTGCTCCACCGATTGTAAGTAAATATCTTGTAGCCTTGCCTTCTGCCTTACGAGCCATTCTTGCATCACAATCTGCATCAATATTATCAACAAGCTCATGATCGATATAATGACCTGTATATACAAGTGCATCATTAGGCATCGGCTGACATACCTTCTTCTTCTGCATACCGTTACAAATACGGTATCCCTGATTAGCGAATTTACACTGGATAGTATGAACAGATCCCTCTGAGAAATGTAATGCCATAGGCCAATTATCAGGTATAGCATTAACAACATACTTCATTCCTGCGTGAACTGCGGCTTGAGCAGGCCAAGCATGTGTACCGATTACAGGAATATCCTTAGGAACGTTATTATAAACTTGTCCCATTATCTCAGCATTCTTCTGATCTGCACAGTTATATGATAATTGACGAAATGTCTCATAATTAACAGGCTCCCATACAAGCTTATTAAATATAGGATTCTTAGACCAACGAGAGCCAAGAGAATATAACTCGTTAGATGCTGCAATAATCTTAGTACACGGTGTCTCATTATATGAGTTAAGATCCATCCAATAAGGCTTATAGCCCATAGCCTTAGCACAGCTTGCCATAGCCATAGAGATACGATAATGACCAAAGCCCATACGGATATTACCTACGATAATACCTTTATCCATATCGAAGTCTGTTGTTGTATCAGCTTCAGGATTATAGTGATTATTAGTATCAAGCTCACCTACTAAGATATTATCAACATTAAGTGAATCGCCGATATAAGGATTCTTTTGAATTACAGTCGGATATGATTTATTCTCATCATAGCCATACTTCTTGGCGTTCTTAGCCTTGCCTTTGCATGCCTTCTTGTATGTACCTTGAGGCATCACGTTACCAAATATTACTTTTGATTTGTCCATATTTATCCCCTTTTCTTATAAATTATATTGCAATGGGTATCACTCCCATCAACGCTCCTACTTACCCTTTTTATCATTATTTCTTAATAACGACTTCAAATGGAATCTCTACAGCCTCGGATATTCCGCAGCATTTAAGTGTAATCTTAGCTTTACCTCCTTCTCCCGTAGATTTAACATATAATCCTGCCATTCCTCCTCTAAGCGGAATAATCTCAGATCCAATTATATCAATCGGTCCTTCTGCCATCGCAACAACTGCTTCCTGGAAGAAAGGAACAAGATTATCAAATTCATCAACTGCTCTGATTCGAACCGCAGCCACATCATATGTTATACCTTCAACAAGCAAATCATTAGATACGCTTGTCTCTAATCTAACCTTTTTAACTGTTCCGACTATCTGTGTCTTAACAAGCTTGCCGTTCTTATAGCCTTCAAGCTTATACTCTGCAGATTCACCGCCCCAGTCACCTACATACTTTTGGAACAGAGGAACCGCAAGATTCGGATCCATATGATACTTAAGGAAAAGCGGTGCCGCTCTCTTAATGAAAGCCATCTGTATCATATTATCCCATCCGTTAAGCGCTGCCCAGTTAAGTAAGCTTGCTACAGCCTCAGCCTGATCCTTAGAGTATCCCTCCTGCTCAATCATATCATCAATTGCAACGAATGAATCCATAAGAATCGGTCCGTGCTTAAGATTTGGAAATGCAGAATCCTTCGATGAATATTCCTTAAGCAGCTTATCATTCTTATACATCTTGACATAATCCATATTAGATAATATGTATGTACGTCCTCTGTTACACTCGGGATGCTCTCCGACATCCATAGTGGATACAAGCTCTAATACATCAAGCTCATCATCCTCAGATGAATACACCTTAGCGGCAGGCTTAAGATTACGGAACATATCACATACACCATGATAACAAATCCTATCACCCGAGCCGAAATCCTTATGTGTATTATAGTCAAACATACACCAGCCGATTGCGCCCGATAAGCCATCTACGGCTAAAGCGTCATTCATAACCCTGGCATGACGAAGCATATGGTCGCGTCTATGCTCTTCTGTATCATAGCTCTTAGTCGGGAACATATGACCGTTATATTCTGTAACAAGATACGGAATATTCGGCATCTCCTTAGGAACTACATCCTTCTTCTTACGAGCACCCTCATTCGTACCGTTATGTACAAAATCATTAAATGCATATACATCCTCAAATGTCTGCATCTTGGTTCCCGCTTTAGTTCCGCCTGTAGGTCGTGTAGGGTCGTAATGATGTGCTATATTATTAGTCTTCTTATAGAACTCTTCATCATCAGGTGATTCGTTAATTCTAACGCCCCACAGAATAATTGACGGATGATTACGGAATTCTTTAATCATCTCCTTAACATTCTTACAAGCGATATGCTTCCAGTCCTCATCGCCGATATGCTGCCATCCCGGAAATTCGGTTACAACAAGAAGTCCCAGCTTATCACATTCATTCATAAAATACTTAGACTGTGAATAATGAGATGTCCTTACGGTGTTAACGCCAAGCTCATACTTAAGTATCTTAGCATCATCTCTCTGCATGGATTCGGGCATCGCATAGCCTACATACGGATAGCTCTGATGACGATTAAGTCCGCGAATAAATACTTTACGACCGTTAAGATAAAAGCCGTCTGATTTAAATGCTATATCTCTGAATCCGATAGTCTCTTCATTGGAATCAACAACCTTCCCATTATATACAAGGTCTGTTCTGACCTTATACAGAGTCGGACTTTCGATGTCCCATAGCTTTACCTCTGACAAAGGAGCGGTTGTCTCAAGCGACGGGTCCATAGGCAATTCCAAGATAGGCTTATCATCAAGATATTGCTTAACCTGTAATTTGTTGGCCTTAATTGCATCCTTAGCCTCTTCGGATAGCTTATATGCCGTCTTAAGATGTCCCGCAACAGTCATATTTGCAATCTGCTTCTTACTCTTCCTATTCGTATTAACAGTAATCGGAGTAGGTTGATAGAAGCAGCTTATAATATGAACAGGCTCCTTAACCTCAAGATATACGTCTCTGTAGATGCCACCGTATGTCATATAATCTACTACATATCCAAATGGTGGCTGATTAATGCTTTCATTGGAATCACAGCGTACCGTGATAAGATTATCGCCTTCGGTAAGAAGCTCCGTAACATCAATGGAAAATGCGTTATAGCCATTCTTATGGCACTTCTTATGCTCCCCGTTAATATACACATCAGCTCGATGAGCGACTGCTTCAAATACAAGATATAAATTCTTACCCTTCCAAGCCTTATCATATGTAATATTCTTCTGATAACAACTTACCATCTGGTATTCGTGCTCATCAAAATAATTAAATGCAGTCTCCTTAACAGTATGCGGCACATTAACAACATTGCCGTCTGTTATGGCAGATGCAACATATTCATCCTTAAAATGTTCTGAAAAAAGCCAATTACGATTTAGATAAATTCTACTCATATTATCCCCCAATTATTTAACAATTATTCCTTCAGTCAATATCTCTACCAGTTCAGACAAAGCATCTTCATATGAAATCTTATTCTTAGAAAGCTCATCTCCCATAAGAAATCTCTCAAGCGTAGCTTCATGCGCAATCTGAAATATTACCTTATTGACAGGTCTAAGCGAACCCTCAGCTACGCCTTTATCAATTAATGCCAGCGTCTGCTCCCAGCCGCTTTCAAGTCTCTCCTGTAATCTCGTATAGGCTTTGGGGTACTTGCCCTTAAGCACGTATAGCTGTGTAAAATCAACTCCGACATACGCATCCGGTAAGACTCCTAAAATAGTCTTAAGCTTATCAACCAATGATAAATCGGAATTACTTAAAGCTTCAGCCTGAGCCTCAGATATAGTATCAAATCCGAAGTCAACCATTTCATATAATAATGTGCCCTTATCAGGGAACACTGTATAAATTGTCTTCTTACTCATACAAAGCTCGCCGGCTAAGTCGTCCATTGTGAACTTAACGCCCTTAGCCTTATATACGTTCATAGCCCCTTCAAGTATTCTTGCCTTATTATCTGATGACATTATAAACCTCCCCCGTGTTATTCATCACAACGCTGTAACACGTTATGACGTAACGGAAACGAATATAGTTTCCTCAGTTCCTTTTATTCTATCACCAGTTTACGTGCCTCACAACACAAAATATTAACTAAAAAAAATGTGGAGTTTTTGTGACTAATTTATAAGGCACAAGATATTGCGTACAAATGCCATTATTGTCACAACAATAGGTGTAGTAATCATAACTATTCCTTTTTGATAAAAAATAATCCACAGTTGTTGCTAAAAAATAAGAACGATTACAAAAGTAATCGTTCCTATAATTAATAAAGTAAATATATATCCGGAATAATAAACAGCTTATCCCTTAAGCTCATCCATAATATCCTCTACATCTGCTGCAAGCTCATCATCTTCCTTCATCTTATCAGCTACAATCTTCTTAGCATTAGATACGGAGGATGAGGCGATTCCGCCAAACTCTTCGCAAATTGTACTGTTACTTACATCAAGCATAGTTGCACACAGATAGATTGCTACACGTCTTGCGTTAGCCACATCACCTTTTCTTGACTTAGATAAGATGTCTTCTGCAGATACATTAAGAAGCTTAGCTGTACAATCAATAACATCCTTACATGTAAGGTCCGAAGCTTTCTTCGCAGAAGAACCACCTGTCTTCTTAGTAGCCTTAGGTGCTGAAGTCTTACTTGTAGCCTTGGGAGATTCAGTCTTAGTTGTAGCCTTGGGGGCTGTAGTCTTAGCGGCAACCTTGCTTGCTGCTTCCTTAGCCTCCTTCTTAGCTTCAGGCTGACTCACTGCCTTAGCTTCCGGCTCAGGCATTGATGGTGTAGCTGTCATACCCACGAAATCATCATCAATGTCATTAAAGAATTCGAAGTCTTCTTCCTCTCTACGCTTCTTATCAGCCATTACATCATATACAACCTTGCCGACTGCTGCCGCTGCTGCTACAGCTACGACTGTAGTAATAACTTTGATTATCTTCTTCATAATAACCCCCTTACAACATATTCATAATAAAGTCATTATAACATTTTAGCAAGCACCTTACAATAACTCACTTCTACCTTGTTCTTTTAAGATATCAACTATCTTCTTAACATCCTGCGCCTTAGACTTATCTATTACCATAATCGCATCATCAGTCTCTACAATAATAAGATTCTCCACGCCGATTGTAGATATAAGTCTCTTATCAGAATATGTAATACAATTCTTAGTATCTATTCCGAGAAAATCACCTGCCACAATATTGCCGTTCTCATCCTCGTCATATAGAACTCCCAAATTATCCCAGCTTCCTACATCATTCCAGCCCATCTCAGCTGATATAACTCTCACCTTATCAGATTTTTCCATAATGCCGTAATCTATCGATATACTCGGAATTGTAGGATACACATCATTAATAACCTTAGCCTCATTATCCGTTCCGAGACTATCACCGATTGTATTAACACATGAGTACACATCCGGCAACAGCTTTGCAAATTCATCTAATATAACGGAAGCCTTCCATACGAACATTCCGGAGTTCCATGAATACTCGCCCGAAGCTACATATTTTTTAGCTGTCTCTTCATCGGGCTTCTCCTTGAATTCAACCACCCTCTTATCAATTGTAGCTTCACTCTTATCGAACTTGATATATCCATAGCCTGTTGACGGAAATGTTGGTGTGATGCCAAGTGTTACCAAGGAACCGCCCTCGGCCACTTTAATAGCTTCCTTTAATATACGGGTAAATGCTTCTTCATCCTTAATGAAATGGTCGGAAGGGAAAATACACATGATGCCATCACCGTATTTCTTAATAATTTCCATTGCGGCATATCCTATACAAGCAGCCGTATTACGAGCGCTCGGCTCCGATAGGATGTGATCCTCTTTAAGTCTTCCTGCCGTAGCCTCCTTCATTCCCGGCACCTGATCCACATTTGTAACAACAAAAATATCATCCTTAGCAGCTATAGATGATACCCTGTCAATTGTTTCATTAATCATTCTGTCTTTGCCGGACAAATTAAGAAGCTGCTTGGGAACCTCATGTCTCGAAAGCGGCCAAAATCTTGTTCCGCCACCGCCTGCCATAATAACTCCGTAAGTTTTCATAGAACTCTCCCTTCACGTATAACATTTACCATAAAAATATATTGAATTATTATATATTAGTCACAACCAATTTACACTGTCCGTATATATGGACACGTTTTCTTCCGGCCGAAATAAAGAAGCTGTCTCCCGCCTTAGCATCCTCAGACTGACTGCCACACTCAACCTTGCATTCTCCCTCGATTACAATAATCGATTTAAATGAAGAATCATCAATCATAATAATCTCGTGCTTGGGTATATCGTAATATTTTACTTCAAAATACTTGCATTGGCAAAGCAGTCGCTGTTCAGATCTATCGTACCTTATTACCTCGCCTGCGCCCTTGGTATTAACAACGAATTTACCGGTATCAACAACATCCATTGCTTTATCCATATGTAGCGATCTGGCATTACCGTTCTTATCTCTTCTGTCGTAATCGTACAATCTGTATGTACTGTTGGAATTCTGCTGTATCTCACATATCAGAATACCCGCACCTATCGCATGAATGGTTCCCGCAGGAACAAATATTACATCACCCTTATGTACATATACCTTATTAAGTATATCGGTAATTGTCCTATCAGCTACCTTAGAGCGAATCTCCTCTATTGACGAATCACGATTAAGTCCTACATACAGATATGCATTCTCCTCACAGTCAAGCACATACCATACTTCATTCTTGCCAAATTCATTCTCGTTAACAAAGGCATAATCATCCTCGGGATGTATCTGAATCGATAATGTGTTGGTTGCATCAATGAATTTAATTAATATAGGAAATCTGTCAAATACATCTGCCTTCCATCCGCAGACAAGTGTCTTATACTTATCGATGAAATCCTTAAAGCCAACCTCATCATATTGACCACCGACTATTACCGAAGAGCCATCCTTATGCGCCGATAGCTCCCATGACTCTGCCGTAATATCGTAAGGTGTAGCCTTGTCATATATTTCTCTGAGACGAGCACCGCCCCACAAATAGTCCTTAAAGGCCGGCTTTAGCTTATATATATCGGGCATTGCAGCTGTTGCAGATTCCGAAGCTACATTGGACTGCACAAATTCATCATGATGCACCATATCCCATTCATCTATCTCTGCACCGGTATCTACTTCAACAACTATAACATTTTCATCTGTGTTATTGCGAAGCATATGCATTACATTAGGCGCGATATTATATGATTCGCCTTCCTGTAATTCTATGATGCTATCATCCAATTCTATTGTCAGCACACCGGATACAACCATATAGTTCTCATTGCGCTTGTTATGCATGTGATTAGACAGCTTAAGTCCGGGGAATATCGTAATCTTCCTGACTCTAAAGCCCGGCTCCTTCTTAAGAATCTCTCGAATCCCCCAGGGTCTGTTATCTATATAGCTTCTGTCGTATTTACTAGCCTTATCACTGTTATCCTTAAGTATATCCTTTATTTTGTCGGATTTTTTCTTATCGGTAACGTAAATTGCATCGGGAGTATTGACTACATAGGCGTTATCAATACCATTTACTACCACGAGCTGATTACTGCTTATATTAATTACTTCTGCGTTCTCCGAACCGGAAACTATAACATTTTCCTGACTGGTACCAATTGCATCACAATAGGAATGTAAATCAGAAATGTCAGTCCATGAGCATTCCAATTCTACCACGGACAACAATTCCGATTTAGACAATACCGCTTGGTCAAAATTCCTGATTTCTTCGGGAACATCTGCATCAATTGTCATTATCTCGGGACAAAGCTTATTAATCTCACTTAAGAGTGTAGATGCCTGTGCAATAAGCATTCCGGAATTCCAATATATATCACTTTGTATAAATAAAGACTTTGCCATCTCCTCAGATGGTTGGTAGAAAAATCGATCTACTTTAGAGCCTGAATGACGTAAATATGCATAAGAATTAGTACTGCTGTTAGGCAGTACACCAAACAAACAAATCTCTCCCTTATCGGCATGCTCCTTGGCACTGTATATATGATTGGAATAAGATGCTCCATTGATAATCAAATCAGACGGAACAATAAAAATCATATCCGAACTGTCTATTAACGACAGCGCCCTTGCAATCGCAATATTAGTTCCTCTTCCTTCTTCTTCGAGGCACAATCTGTATTTGACCGATTGAAATTGGCGCAGCTGTCCTTCTATTATTTCTTCGTATTCCTTACCCGCAACAATAATAAATTCATCGCAGTACGGAATATTTCTCGTAATAGCATCTTGAAAAAGAGACTTTTCGTTATTAAATTGAATAAACTGCTTGGGATAATTGCGACGAGACAGAGGCCATAATCTATCACCCGATCCGCCCGCTAAGATAATTGCCTTCATTCTACACCATACGCTTATAATTGTCTGCAATTTCTATGAGTTTCATCTCAAAATCCTGCCTGTTCTTCCAAGTAATCGTATGCAATATCATACCTGAAAAGAAGGATGTAATACCAATCAAAATCGATATGCACGACACAATCAGCGTTGGAATCTTAGGCACTAATCCTGTATTGACAAACTCAATTATAATAGGAATCATGAATCCGATTCCGAGCGCAACAAAAATCAATGCCAGCATGCCAAAGAAAAACATAGGCTTATATGTACGAAGAAGTCTGATAATCGTAAATATAACCTTAAATCCATCCGAATATGTATTAAGCTTGGACTCACTGCCCTCAGGTCTATCCCTGTACTCAACAACCACATTCTCAAGAAACATATTCTTATCTACCGCATGAATTGACATCTCTGTCTCAATCTCAAAGCCTTGAGATAGCACGGGAAACGCCTTAACAAACTGATATGAAAAAGCTCTGTAGCCTGTCATAATGTCCTTGATGTCAGACTTAAATAATGTATTAATCGACCATCTTACAATTGAATTACCGAAGTTATGAAACGGTCTCTTGTTCTCTTCAAAATAAGTACTCGACAATCTATCACCGACAACCATATCAACATTACGCTTAAGCACGGCATCAACCATCTCCCTAGCATTATCAGCCGGATATGTGTCATCACCATCCGTCATAATATAGCATTTCGCATCAATATCTCGAAACATACGGCGAATAACGTTACCCTTACCCTGTTGATATTCATGGCGAACCACTGCACCGGCCTCAGTCGCAATCTTAGCGGTATCATCAGATGAATTATTATCATATACGTAAATTGTAGCCTCGGGAAGAACCGCCTTAAAATCCTTGATAACCTTTTCAATTGTAAGTGCTTCATTATAGCACGGTATTAATACAGCAATCTCATCCATTATTCGTCTTTGCCTCCGGTCGTTTGTTCTGTAGTATCATCATTGGCTAATTCGTTCTTCATGTCATCAATTCTCTTATTAAGCATTGCCACTTCTTGTGTTAATCTTTTTGACTTACGTGTTAAATTAGATATTATTATCGTCTGCGTAAATATAATCATAAGTACAAACAAGAATCCCATAAAGAATAACATATTAATGGGAAGCTCAATTCCGAGAAACGCAGATAATCCTTGCAACCAATCCTTATTGGCCGCAAAAATAATAACAAGTACACCGACGAAGAACCAGACTAGTGCATACTTTAATTCTAATCTTCTGACTCTAACAAGGTTGCCAATATACAGTATTCCCAATCCTGCCAAAACTATAATTATTACTTGAATTGTAGTTGACATAAATCCCCTTCTATCACCTATAGTATTATGCCGAAATCGCAGCAATAATACAAGCAAGTGATACTTTAATCATATAATAAATCGATCTCTTAGGCGAAATAGATGAGGTTCCGCCTTGACGCTTCTTCATTACCACAGGAATCTCTTCAACCTTCCAGCCTTTTTTGATAATCGTAACCGCCGTCTCCGGCTCCGGATAATCCTTCGGATATTCTTCGGCAAAATACTCTATTATACTGCGTTCCACCATACGCATTCCCGAAGTGGGATCAGTTATCTTCTTGCCTGTCAAAATCTTAATAAGAACCGTAAAATATCTGATGCCAAACTGCCGAAGTGCAGAAGATTGAAAGCCTTGCTTCTCTATAAATCGCGAGCCAATAAGCATACTCACATCATGCTTTTGCATATAGTCTGCCATTGTCCCAAGAAATGCGGCATCATGCTGACCATCACCGTCTACCTGTATGGCATACTTATAGCCATATCTCTTAGCATACAAATATCCGGTCTGTACCGCCGCTCCGATACCGCTGTTAATAGGAAGCGAAACAACATTAAATCCATGTTCTCTACATAGCTTTAGCGTATCATCTCTTGAACAGTCATTAATAACGACATAGTCAAATCCCGGCGCATTCTCAATAATGTCATTAACAGTATTAACAATACATTCAGCCTCATTAAAGGCAGGAATAATAACTAATCTATCATTCATATATTATACTGCAATCCTTCCTTCTGCGCGACCAAACATAATATAATGAACATAATAATCCATAAAGTTAAGGCCAAATGCACTTACAAGATCGGGATTATTAAACATATACGCAATAACATCAAAGTTATCGGATGCTCTGCGTCCTTCATTCATACCACAGTACGCGAAATGCTCCAGCGCGGAAATATCATCATCACCGAACGCTGCTGCAACATCAGGATTATGGCTGATATAATAATCATAATTATATACATCAGAAAAATCGCATATCCAAAGACTTGATATTGAACCAACCCTCTGAGTACAGCCTGTACCATGACGTCCTTCAGCCGCTCCGCCACCGACATAATGCTCATAATACGGCTTCTTGTTATGACCGAATGCCGCTCTCAAATCAGGATATTCTCTCATATAGGAATCAACATCAAATGAATACGAAGCGTGACGACCTTCATTCATTCCACATGTTACAAAGTGTGTCAACACATCAAGATCATCTACTCCGATTGCCGCAGGAACATCCGGATTCATATTGGTATAATATGAATAGTTGTATACTGCGCCGTAATCAACACCGTTAAGCATCCACGCCTTATCTGTCGAACCATTAGGCATACAGCCCGTTCGGCCCTCTGCCTCACCGCATATAATATAATGCCTTGTGTACGCACCTATATTATATCCATACAAATTACGTAAATCCACATAATTATTCTTGTAAATATAAGGGTTAAACCATCCGTTTGCCTGGCGACCTTCATCCATTCCATATAGCACATAATGCCTTAACAATCCATACCCATCATTAGCAAAAAGCGCTCTTACGTCCGCATAATTATCAAGATAGTAGTTCGGATCATATACCAATGAATAATCTACACCTTCGTATGACGTACAAAAGCCGGTAAAGGTTCCAAGCTTAGCCATAAAATTATATCGTATATCCGAGCCGTATGTCGGACTTGATGCCCATCTTCCGCTAAGATCCTCCAAATACGGTGCACATCCTCTGCTAACAAGATGGAACCTGGGGTCCACACATGGGTTATTCAGATTAGCTGTTGAAGCATAAGCCTTAAGATGTTGAACCTGTGCTCTTATTCCTTCTCTTACACTTGGAAAAGTGGCCCATGCACTTACATCCGAATCAATGGCTCCTATACCTGCAAAGTTATTAGCCTCGATTGGTACACGTCCCGTATACCTCAAATAATTAGTCTCATTCATCGCCTGACAGAAGGCAACCTCAACTCTGACACCCTCTGCATTACATTCATCAATATACATCTGACAAAACGCATCTAATGTAGGTGCATCCGTCCACGTATAATATGCGGGAAATGATGTAACACTGTTATAGTAATTAATCAATTGCCCTAAGCTTACGTTAGTCGGACCCATAATCGGATATCTGTCATCCGCAACGGAATCATTGGCGGGCAATGTAAGTGCCACCGACATAGCCACAAGCATAAGCACCAATGTTGTAACAACAATCTTCTTGGATTTCGAAACTATTCTGCGTAAAATCTTCATAACCTGTAACCTCTGTTAATCTCCTATACTGCTATTCTACCTTCTGCTTTACCGTTTAAAATATAGTGATAATAATACTGTGGCAAATCCCAGCCAAACGCAGCAACCAAATCAGGATATCTGAACATATATGCCAATAAATCAAATTCTGCGCTTGCTCGTCTTCCCTCTGCCATTCCATGCTCAACAAAATGCTCGATAGTCGCTGTATCATCTATTCCAAATGCACTCTTAACATCACTGTTATTATTTTGGTAATAGTCATAATTATATACATCCGAAAGGTCAATTATCCAAAATCTGTCAACTCCTCCTCCGACAAGCTGATTGTCATACCCAACAGTCTCTCTATCCTCATAAAAGCCGGCATCAACATAATGCAAATAATAGCCTCTCAAATCAGTGCCAAATGCCTCTCGAAGATCCTTATATCTATTCTTATATGACACTACACTGAATGAAGCAGTGCTTTTGCGGCCCTCACTCATACCATTATAATTAAAATGTCTCGCATATTGTCTAACATCAAGCCCAAAGGCATCGACAAGATCTTGATTATAGGATGCATATTCTAACAAATCAAAAACGGGGCTTCCGTTGCGTCCTTCCCAAATACCATAGTCAATCCAGTGGTTAAAGCATTGCTGGTCATTAAACTCCCATAAATCCTGATTAAAAAATCTGTAATAATCAACATCAAATGCGCCTTCATACTGCGACAAATCCTCACCGCCGTCCAATCCGAAGTACGCGGCTATTCCTCTTGCATCGGCATCTCCCAATTGCGCCAAGAAATTCTCATCACATAATCTGTCGTAGTCTCCATCCATAAATGCATGCTCTACAATAATTCCCGCAAAGCCTCTGCGCTTAGAATTATGTATTACACTGTAATAATCAGCTATTGAGCCATCGGGATATGTACTGCCGTTAGCGGAATTCCTAATCTTAAGTCCTCTGTCGCGCATTCCGAGTGCTACGATATTATTAAGTATTTTCTCGGAAATACCGTATCCGATATCACTTGCTGATTGATTGTAATTTGCATTCGGATAATAAACCTCTGCTCCGGTACCACCGCCGGAATTCATATGAATACTGATAAAAGCATTACAGCCAACACTCTGTGCAATATCGGTTCTCTCCTCTAATCCGACATATCTGTCATCATATCTGGTCATATATACGGTAACACCGGCATATTGCTCCAACACACTCTTACAATATGTTGCCACCTTAAGATTGACATCCTTCTCAAGCAATCCGTTGCATGTAGCTCCGGAATCAGAGCCACCGTGACCGGGGTCTAACACAATAACAACATTACCGGCGCCGGTCATCTTAACATCATTGGCGCTCACACTAAGACCCGTATCAGATATAATATCGGCAGCTTCACCATCATTCATTGATGCCTTGGTATTAGCAACACCGTTAGCCGATACGCTTAAATTAGAATCGACTTCCTCAAGTGCCTCTTCTATTGTAGAAGCAGTTGCCTTCTTACCGCTATCTGTCGTCACATCAAACGAAACATTGGCAACACCCGCCATATCATCTGCATCTTCATCTGTAACTACACTGTCAGGCGTAGAATTATAGTCAACTCCGACTCCCCATTCAACGTTAAGACCGATATCTGAAAGAGCCACCTCTGACTTATTGCCGTCAATTACATACTGTAATCCGACTAATTGATATACACCCTCTGCCTTGTTCTCATAATCAAACTTAAATGATAATGCTTCCTTGGAATTATCATCACGCTCTACAGTGTATATATCACCGGTATAAGTATTCTTGTATGTTAACACACCTTCTGTTAAACGCTTATCTCCGTTACCGATTCCTATTACTACCTGCTGTGTATCCGCAAGCTCTTGGTTTGAAGAAGCAATCACCACATAATTAATAAGTGAATCACTTAGATTATCACCTGCATCAACTACACCGGCATCTGCTGCCAATGTCGCGGGGGCTAAACCAAATACCATTATCATTATAAGCATCAGCGACACTACTTTGTTAATCAGATTCTTATTCATTACCATACTCCATATTCTAATCGTTTAAAAACTTCATTATATGTATTCGTAAATATGCATGTTGTTAATTGGGTAACAATCGCACAACTATTGAATAATTTTACACACGCACACCAAGATATTATACCATAATGTTTCTTATTACACCATATGTTGATATGATTTTATAATGTTTTTTTATTTTTGAAAAAAGTATTGCAATTTTATGGTTTTAATGTTAAGATAACGTGGTAATGAAAACCGTATGCAAGAGAAATGATTACTTTCAGGAGGAATTATTATGAATACAAGCTATAAAATAATAATAGACAGTTCAGGAGAATTACCGGAAGAATTAAAAAGAGACGGTCATTACTCTAATGTGCCGCTTTCAATTGACCTTGACGGTACTACCTTCATTGATGATGAGAGCTTTGACCAAATTGATTTCTTAAATAAGGTTGCCGAAAGTCCTAACGGTCCGAAGTCAGCATGCCCAAGCCCGGAAAGCTATATGAAGGCATGCGAAGGTGATGCTGAAAATGTATATATTATTACATTAAGCGGTGAGCTTAGCGGTTCATATAACAGTGCTTTGCTTGCGTCAGAATTATATAATGAGGAGCATGAAGACGAGCCTAAGAATATCCACGTATTTAACTCTAAGTCTGCTTCTATCGGCGAGACGCTTATCGGACTTAAGGTACAGGAATATGAGGAAATAGGATGCTCATTTGAAGAAGTTGTTGACAAGGTAGAAAAGCACATAGCTTCAATGCACACATTCTTCGTGCTTGATACACTTGACACATTTATCAAAACAGGTCGTATCAGCAAGCTGAAGGCAGGCATCGTATCTACTCTTAACATTAAGCCGATTATGGCATCAACAGATGAAGGCGCAATCTATAATTCAGGACAGGGACGCGGTTCTAAGGGAGCCATCAGTAAGATGATTGAAAAGGTTGTTAATGTCACAACCAATCCCGAAAAAAAGACAATTGCAATATCACATTGCAATTGTCCCGAGAGAGCCGAATTTGCCAAAAAGCAGCTTGAGAAGATTGCTGACTTTAAGGATATCATTGTTGTAAATATGTCCGGCTTATCAAGTATGTATGCTAACCAGGGTGGTGTTATAGTAGCTGTTTAATCCGAAGCTGTAATTTGTATAAACCTATATATTTTCTTTATATATGTTGTTACTCAATATCCAAATCAGCTGTAATCTCATAATAATCACACGCATGTGCTGTGTAATTCTTAACATTCTTCTTAGAGATTAAGTTCATCTGCAGGAATGAGCAGAATACATATGCATCATCATCTAAAATTTCATCCTGTAATTTAACAGCCATTTCGCCTCTCTTATCATTATTGAATTCCTTAGATAACTCACCTACAAGCTTAGTTACATTATCATCATTATAATTACCGTAGTTATAATCACTGCCCGGCAATGTGCTTGTAGTAAAGAAGTATTGAGGGTCACCGGAAGGTGCTGTTACAAGTGCTGATGCATAT
>CAJOIL010000011.1 GCA_905234525.1 uncultured Lachnospiraceae bacterium
CTCACGTCAGATGATTCATTTGGATAATATATTAACATCAGCTTCCAATCATTATTGTTTTTAACGACATATATTGTGTCAACATCTATAACCAGATGATTAGTATCTATCAAATATCTCTCAACTTCATCAATTGCTATTTTAAGATATAATAACACCTTTCTCATAAGCTCTATCGTTATACCCTGTTGCAACAAATAATCATGTAGCGACACAAGACCTGTTATGTCATACCACACCTCTGTCTTATTATTAATATCCAGTGTATGAAACGGGACAAGTACACCAATGTCGTTATTTTTAAGTATTTCCTTCTCATATCCCATGTCGGAAAACTTCGTATTAACTATCATAAAGCTATTTTTTAAGTCTCGTTTAAATTTATACTCCATTATGGCCTCCATTTTCATTTTCCAAAATTTTTACTACCAATCTAAACGCAGCTACGCTGTCAAATTCATAATCACGCATCTTAGTATTAATAAAATCTACATTCTCGTGATATACTACAAACATAAGCAAAAACAACGCCAGTAAAACGCCCATGGTAATCACCATAATAAATGATGCCTCTACCGTAAGACTTGCTTTAAAGCATCCGATATTATTATCTTTTTCTAACTCGTTCTTCATAGACTGCCTCCGTTAAAGAATAGAGATATAACATACACCGCCAATATAAACGGAACTAACGGTATCTCGCTACTGCGTTTTTTCTTCTTGAACAGCATCATTACCAATCCATATACTCCCGCAAGCGTAGTAGATAACCATAATAGTACCAGATTATTCCAAAACCCCAGGTAAATACCTGTTGCCATAAATATAAGTCCATCGCCGTATCCTATTTTCTCGTGGCTAAAATAGCTGATAAATATTAATACAACTCCGATTAATGCTCCCAAAAGCATATCCGGCCATGACAATCGCTCATAAATTATATGAAGTATCACTCCTAATATGGCAAATGCATTAACAACCACAAGCCTTATTCTTTTAATTCTTATATCCTCTAAGCCACATACACTTAAAAGTCCTAACAAACCAGCTGCTTCCATAATATTTTCTCCTTATATTAGCCTTCGCCTAGCTTGCACATTTACCACATGCATGATATGCTCCGGCTTCATCTATCTTAATCCTCTTAATACTTCTCTTAAGTGCGCTACAATTTAATGTGCTGTGATATACATCTCCGTATTCGGTGATATACACTACACCCGAATTCTTCTTGCCCTTACACATCGGACATGATTTGTATTTACCACCCGAATTGTTGCGCTCGTCACCGACTAACGCTGAGCTTGTCGCGTGAACCGATGGCTTCAAATAAGGACAGCTTAAGCTCTTGTGATAGGCCGTACCGTATTTGGTAACAAACACATACTCGCTACCGTCTTCATCTTCAAGCGGATCATATCCCACCCACTTACGACTCGACGCTACACTTGTCATATTTATTGTCTTTTTCCCGAAAAATGTTATTGGGTTCTTAAGCTTGTAATTGCAAATAATATCTATATAATTCTTATCAAACTCACTTTCCGTGAAGTCCATCCCGAAAATTCCGCCGACTATTTCAGATTTTACTCTATCCATAGACGCAATATCCGCCATACACTGTCCGACTACAATAAGACCATCATCGGTTGTGCTATCGTCTATTATTGCAGCATGCTCCCTTGCAATTTTATTAACTGTGTAATCAACGCCCCACTGAACATACATCACCCTGAAGAAATACAGAAAAAATATAACCATCATTAAACTAATTGGCAAAATGAAGGCGGCTTCTACCGTGTATGATGCCTTAAGCCTAAGGAGGTTGCATAGCGGTGCCTCTTTTGAATTAACGCCACATGACTGCGTATATGTCAAGATTTCGAAATTTTTAGACAAATGTATATTTGGGGAATTATTTATATATAACTTACGACGAATTGGTTTTTTATTAATAGAAAGAGACACCGCTATACAACCTCCTTTCTTAAGATTAATATTACCGGTCTTCGGACAAAGTAACCCTTTCTCCACCTACTTCGTAACGTTACGAAAGGGTTCTTTGCTCCTCAGACCTAATTAGTAACTATAGATACGTCCTATATACCTTCTTATCCGGTTGGTAGAAACTTAGAGATACGTCCTATACACTTTCTTATCTAACTGATAAAAGTCAAGAAACGGGACGTCCAACGTAATCAAGCTAAAGAACATCGGATCTGATTCATAATGCAAAGTCATATTCATATCACAGATAAGATGATCCATCTTAAGATTCTCATAATACGGCAAGGCATTCATAGAAGTTTCTACCATATCCATAGCCCTCATACTTTCATCACGCGACGACTCTACCACAAGAAACATAAGCAAGTAATCTGCATAAGTTATACCGGTTCCCGAATCTCTTGCCGTATAATCCGGTGACATACACGCTCCCAGATTATATAATCCGCTTGTCCATTCTGCAGAAGACTTAAGAATGGGAACCTTGCCTCCTGTTAATAATAGACGCACGTCTAGTACGGCTTCCATGTATGCCCATGCAGCCATAATGCCGTAATGAACTGCCTCCACAATTGCCGGATTAACTGTCCAGCCCGCTACAGCTACCGCCAGCTCCAATGCTTCTGAATTTCGCGCGGCATCACCATATAATGTGACAAAATCAGCTACGCTTCTAATCGCCAACAGGCGAGCAACCACTCCCTTCAAATTGTCAGTGTCATTGTCATCGCCGACAATAATATATTCCACTTCATAATCCATTCCGCTATGTCCCAAATTGTTAACAAAATTCTGAAAATGGTCCTTCAAATACACGGAAAATATTACTTTATCGATTGAAGTCGCTTTTGAAGAATTCCTGCTGTTACCTTGCTGTAATGCTCTGTGCGACACACTTGTTGCAAGGTCAAACCTCTTTGCTGATACATCCTTGTCACTGGGAATCACCTGTTCCAATACACCTTTACTCTTAAATGTGCTTACATCATCTACCAAGGATTCACCCTTCTTAACCTGCTCGTTTGACAAATTAGTCGGTGGCGGAGTGTAGCCCTTATCTTCTTCCTTAATAGGTACACTTGACGGATCCTTAAGCGATTTATCACTGTCTGTCATTAGCTTGTCCACACCGGTTGATAATCCCTCATAGCTTCCCGTCTGATTAGAGCTTGACCCTATCAGATTTACCAGCTCGCTTCCGATATTATCTTTATAATACGTCGCTGCTTCATGGATAAATGCTGCCCCATCATTATCCGTAAGAAGCATATAGTCGTCTATATCCACGCCTGCTGCATTCAATGCATAATAATCTATTTCTCCGTCAAGTTGATCATTGGCAAATTCAAGTATTCTGTCTCGAAGAATGCTGTCACCGTCATCTGTGGTGCCATGTGCTCTATCAATTGCCAGGATGCCGTATTGTTCCCACATTGGTTTTATATATTCCGAAAATGTGTTATCCGCTACGGTTGCCGTTACAAAATCTGCTTTCTTATCAACTCCGAGGAAGCGACTTACTTCCATAAGCGTAAAGCCAAGCGAAGTAATCATCATGATTGTAAGACACATAAATAACGTAATGGACGCTCTATATCTCATTTAGACTGTTCCTGCTTTATCTGTTATTGTGTTGAATATATCATTTACGATTTGTGTTAATTGTTTCTTGAAGATAAGCACCAATCCTATCAATACCACGATGATCAGTATTATCTCCACAACTCCGATTCCATCCTCCTCCACGAGGAAATTTTTTATAATGTTCTTTATTTTTTTCATTCTGATTCTCCCTTCACAATTTCACTTTTGTATTACCGCCCAAGACCGAGGAGCAAAGACTCTACATATTGTTCATATTAAATATTGCCGGCGCTATAATGATTATTAAAACAATTCCGAGTAACCCTATCATAGGAAACAACATCTTCGTCGAAGCCTCCTCTCCGGCAACCTTAACGAAATTCCTCTGCATCTCAAATGCATCTTCTTCCTCTTTGTTAAGCGCGTCTACCAGCCCTTTTGTGCCTTTTCTAAGATTATTGGTAAGCAAGCTTGACAATCTCTTGTACTCTCTCGATGGGCAAAATGTAGGCAACATCTCATATGCCGTTATTTCACTTCTGCCTTCTTCAATCTCGCGACACATCTTAAGCAAACCTTCAAAACCCGGCTCTTGCTTTTTCGTTCGCCTCTTAGAGTATTCCTCACATAATCGATACATTCCGTTCTTAACACTAAGACCTGCCCCAACGTATAGTGCTAAGCCCTCAACAATCTTCGGGTAATCTCTCTCTAGGCTCTTGAGATATTTGACATGTGCTGTTTTCTCTTCTCTTACTTGTCCGATTATCATTGCCACTCCGGCCAAGATGCCGAGAAGAGCGATTTTCAGTCCGATAAATGTGTATTTCTTATTCCAAATAATCTCGTTACTGCCCACCTTGTCGGGAAGAGTTAAGGTACTGCCTTCTTCTTTGAACAGCTGTCTGATTATTTTCTTAACATAATAATCAATTCCCGGTGATGACGATAAGTCATATGGCTTTACCTTAAACGAAAAGCTATACACATCACTGACATCCTCGCATGTTAATGTCACATTTGCTTCAATAACCTTCTCTTCTTCTAAATTGTCATAATTAATTGCACCATCAGCACCGATTATCTTGTAGTCATTAAGCTGCCATTCCGCTTTAACCATTCCATCAGCATATGCTTCCTTCATTACAACATTTTGGTTAATTGAATCCATATCTTCATTGTCACCAAGAAATGTGTCATCTATCTCTTCCATCGCTGACTCAAGGAAAGCTTCCTTCTCTTCTGTACTATGTAATGAAGCCGGAACCTCCAACGAGATATCAGTCTTATTGCCATCAACCTCATACTGCAATTCTTCAATAGTATCCGCCTCACCGGGAGCCGGTCTCTCAATCGAATTATCAAAGAAAACATTATTTATCAGTAATTCACCCACAGTTGCAAGTAAAGCCGCTATTTCTACGATTATTACTATTTTCTTAATTTTAGGTGTAATAAATCGTCCTATCTTCATACATTTCCTCCGTTAATATTCGATTGTTACTATCCTCTTCGCTATATACAGACATGCAACATAGAGAACAAGGCTTACACTCATTACCAGTATTCCTACAATGTTGTGATATAACGGTTCAATAAATTCATATGATGTAAGACCGATATAAACTAAGATTCCGAGAGGCATTACTCCCATAATCTTCATTTCGAATTGCTTTTCTGCCAGCTGTGTATTGATATCTTGCTTAATCTCTAAGCGCTTTTCTATTTTTAAGGCTGCGTTTTCTATATTCTTGATATAATTTCCGCCAAGCCTCTTTGCGTAGCTTAGTGTATAAGCAAAGTTAACAATCTCTTCATAATTGTAATAGTGAGCAAATTCGCTTATTGCCGTTTCAACACTCTTTTGCAATCTGAGCATTTGTTGCATTGCCTTGATGCCCGGAAGTATTTCCGACTTTTCGCCGAACAGATTAGCTATCTCCTTATCAAGTGCCATTATTGCATTCTCCAAGGAATGTCCGCTTTTAAGCTCACTGCTTATTACCTTAAGCATTTCACGAAATTCCGATAAAACCTTCTCTCTTCGCTTCTCACTATTAACCTCATGGAAATAATAAACACAAGCCATAAACACTACAGGGAACAAAACTATCGCATATATAGACCTATAGAATAGCCACGCAATCAGCACCATAAGCACAATTGCTACTGCTATTACCCTTGGATCCTTAATAGTTTGTCTGTATTTTGCAAATCGTTCCTTTTTAACCATCTACTATCATTACCCTTGCTTTCATAATCAAATTCATACAGCTTACTAAGCTTAATATCCTCGCCTTCAAATCCGACAACCTCCGAGATTTCGAGTAATTTTCTCTCTCCGCTCGGAAGCCTTCCGAGATGAATAAACACATCTATTGCCGATGCAATCTGTTTGCGTATTGCCATAATCGGAATATCCATTCCCTGAAGCACCATTGTCTCAAGCCTTGATATCATATCCACGGAAGAGTTAGCGTGTCCGGTAGACAAACTGCCGTCATGTCCTGTATTACAAGCCTGCAACACCTCAATAGCTTCTGCGCCTCTGCATTCTCCGACTATAATCCTGTCCGGCCTCATTCGAAGGGATGATCTGACTAGGTCCCGTATTGTTACTTCTAGGTCGCCTTCGATGTTCTCCCTTCTTGACTCAAGCCTGACTAAATTACTAATTCCGATTATCTGAAGCTCTGCCGCATCTTCTATTGTTATTACACGCTCATCTCTTGGTACATATTCAGTCAATGCATTAAGAAATGTTGTCTTACCCGAACCTGTTCCTCCCGAGATAAAAATATTATATCTGGCCTTAATAAGTTGCCCGAGAAACGTTTTTATCGACTCATCTATTGAATTTAACTCTATTAATTTAGCTAAAGTAATAGGCTCCTTCGAAAATCGTCTAATCGACATAACGCTTCCGTCAATTGCTATCGGTGGAAGTACAATATTTACTCTTGAACCATCCTTAAGCCTTGTGTCAACGATTGGCGTTGTCTCGTTAATCACTTGATTATTTGCTCCTACTATCTGTTGTATGACATCATCTAATTTCTCTTGGGATGAAAATTGCCACTCGGTCTCAATCACTTTGCCCCTTTTTTCAATAAATATATGATTAAAACCGTTAATCATTATCTCTGTAATGTCTTCATCCTCAAGTAGTTCCGACAATACATCATACTTACGAAGCGAATAAAAAAGTTCCTTCTGAAGCTTAATCCTTTCGTCAACATCTAAGGGGTGGTCTCTCGCATATATACAGATTTCTTCTTGGATTCTGTCCATTATGGCATCATCATCAATGTCCATAGCTACATCTATACCATCGAAGAGTCTTTGTTCTATTATCTGAAATGCGTTATCCATACTTCTGCGCCCTTACATATCGACCGAGATTACCGCTTAAGAGCTCCTCTAATTGATAACATCCCTCATTAAGATTATTGGCTGTCATAAGAAGCTCAACCGGTGTTGTATCAGTTCCTGCTTTACGAATAAAATCCTTCATATGCTCCTGAGTATTTTTGTAATAATCACCCTTTTTATTAATAAGAACACAATTATCGACATATTCGATTATCTCTCTAAAGCCCTGATTGATATCATCAACAATAAATACATATGTCTCATAATCCAAAGCATCTATATAATCAATTAACTTGCCCCACTCATCTCTTGTAACAGATGCCATATCGGTTGGATTAAGCGACAACGGGAACACATCAACCCTGTCGTATTCTTCTATAAGATTAGTAATTTCTTCCCTCTTTTCATTCTCCAGCTTGTAGATAACATCAATTATTCCACCCCTTGGCTCATTTCGAATAAGACGTCTTACAATCGGACAATGCATGGTATCAATTAAGAGCACCTTCTTGTTTTCCGAAAGCATCTGACACATGCTAAGTCCGTACATCTCCGTCAATTCGTGATGCGTCGGCGAATAAACTGCATATTTTCTGCTTGTTGATGCCTTCGTATTCCTATGCGTCAATATCCTGTACAGTCCATCCATTGGACCGTATTTATAAATCACCTGACTGTTATCTTGTCTGATAAGATTGTCAATAGATGCACTTAAATAGATTATTTTACCCATACTCTTAAGCATCAACTCATTGTTTGTACCTATAGCATCTGTAAGCTCATCATAGAATTCCTCACTGATAACGGTATAAGCAAACTGTTTGTTTTGATTGGCACTGATTAGCTCATCTACCTTAGTAAATGATGAAAAATCATCATTCACACATTTACAAGTCAAATAAGATAGAAGGCTGGATAAATACTTCTCGTCATAATCACATACTGCTACCTTCAAAAAAACACCTCCATTCCGATGTTGATAAGAAAGGCCACAAGCATACACACCGAAAAACATATATAACTGCTTTCCGTCTTCGGTATATAATATGAGTAATCTTTTGTTTGAACGCACTCTTTAATATGGCCAATCACACTCATCATCTTAATATGTAATTCTTTATGGATTAATAACTTGACGATTCCCCAAACAGCAGATACTACAAATGAAATAACTATAAATCGAATAAAAAAATAAGTGGGGCATAAAATTGATACTACGGAAAATAATTTAATATCTCCCGCACCAAGCGCCTTAAGAAAATAGAAAATAAACAATGCCGGAATCGGCCATAAGGCGCGAATAAAATAGATATAAAACTCTTCTTCATTAAGAAGCAGCATAGTGGCAAATGCTGTTATATATCCTGCTATTATTATTAAGTTGGGAATACGTCTTGTCTTATAATCACAGGCTGCTGCGACGATTAAAATGATAACCGCCACGATGTATGCCTGCATAAGCATCACCTCTTTTCATTTCGTGTTCATCATTATACACACATTTCACACGAAATGTCACTAGGCGTTTCATGAAAGTTTTTTCGTTGGTAAAACTTTACAAAGATAAAAAAATTTTTACAGCACATCGCACAAAGTGTGTCGTTGGACACGTCCGCGCACCACATGTCACTAATCACTTCCTCGCACCACATGTCACTAATCACTTCCCCCTGACACAGATTCGATGAAGTCGCAAAGCTCGCTTCTTGCATCGGCATTAATGGATGCTTCTTGGCTTTCGGCCATCTTGCGTCTGTTCTCGGGCTTTAAGAGAGCTGTTATCGCTGATGCTAAGTCTTTTCGAATATTCTCTACGTAGATGCTCATACCCTTCGCTTCGAAATACCTTACATTAAATGTCTCGCAGCCCGGAATGGGCGATATATGAATAAGTGGAACCTGTGCCACCGCTACCTCGGTAGATGAGAGCCCGCCCGGCTTGGAGATTACGATGTCACTTGATTTAATGAATTCCGGCATATTGTCAGTCGCCTGAATTACAGTTGTATATATGTCTTTTTTATTATATAGCTTTTTAAATAATTTCTTATTATTACCACAGATAAAGATTGCGTGCAATTTACGACTCTTAATTACGCCTTCATCAACCTTCTTATTAAATGCCTTAATATATCCCGATAGAATCTGCTGAGTTAACTCAAGCGAACCGGCTCCTACGCTACCGCCTACAACCAGGATATGCCTATACTTAGGTAATAGGCATGGCTCCTTAGACCGTGATGGCCTATTAACCTCTGATTTATCGCTAAATTGGGCCTTAACAGGTATTCCGTAGGGCTTAACCTTCTCAATCGGAATCCCACACGAAACAAATTCATCGACAGCATCCTCACCCGGCAAACAATAATAATCGCAGTCTGTCTCCGCAGTAAAAGGTATGCATGTATAATCCGTTGCTATGTAAAATGTCGGAGCAAGCTCCCTTTTATGACGCTTCAGCATAGTTATCATCTCTGCCGGATACAGATGCGCCATAATAATTCCATCATAATTATTGTCTTTAAGGAACACACCCATACGATATGCAACCATAGCTCCGGCAAAATAAACAGGCGATTTAACCGGCAGAACTTTACTTAAAAAATCCCCCATCCGATATACAACGCCAAAGGCTTTTGGTACCTTCTGCACCGCCTTAATATAAATGCCTCCAACTTGATCGCCTCGTTTGTCATTAACAAGGTCATACGGGTCCAAGAAATCAACCTCATGTCCTCGGCTAAGAAGCTCCTCTTCTACCGCATGAGCTGCCGCATTATGTCCGCCACCTGTCTTACATGACATTACCAGATATTTCATACATTTATATCCTCTTTATCCACTGTCTCTTTACAATCTATAACACTATCGCTATCGCTGCTTTTATTACCGATTATCTTCCATTTTATAAGGGAAATGCTAAACGCTTTCTTCTCCTCGTCACTTATAATCAACCTGATACACACGATAACGGCTATTGCAATATACGCAATCACCACTGCCAATCTATATCCGATAAACGGCACAATCAGCGCTGCCACAATATATGTAGCCATTGTCTTATATATGTCCGGCTTAATTACAATTATAACCGAAAAAACAATAAATACTATCGCAAGCAGAAGTGCCACCGTAAAATCGGGTAAGAAGCCAAGCATAACACCAAACGACACCGCAATCCCTTTTCCGCCGTGAAGCTTATAATATATCGGAAGAATATGCCCGATAACCGGCATTATTATTACAAGCGCCATCAAATATTCATTATGCGCGTTACTATCAACCAAGTATACACATAAACCGACCGGTATAATTCCCTTGAGCAAGTCGCACAAAACCGTCAGGGTTCCGCACCAAAAGCCTCCGAGGGCAAATGCATTAAAGGTGCCGGGGTTCTTATCCTTAGCCTCAAGCGTTATATCGCGTCCCTTGAAGACATATCCCCAAACCTTAGCATATAACACCGCGCCCGAGAAATATCCGATTATAGCGAATATAATATACTGCAATTCATAACTCATATCGCCAACCCCTTAATTAATATTAGAATTAATTTTTGCCTTTTTTCTCTTATTAACTTTGTATATTATCATTACTACTCCGACAACTACTAACACTATACTAATCCATTGTGAAGTATAAAGCCATAGGTATTTGCCTCTGTATTCATCATACCTATAAAATTCTAACACAAATCTTACTATACCGTACAGAATAAAATAAATCGGCAGTACAAAATCTGTCTTATTCTTCCAATATAATACAAATAATACAATCGCTATTACAAATAGACATCCGGCTTCAACAAGCTGAACCGGAAACATAGGTACTCCCGAAGGCGCAATTAAAGACTCCTCCGGATATATAACAGAAAGCGGTCCGTCATACGGTATACCGTAGCAACACCCTGCCATGTAGCATCCGATTCGTCCAAAGCCGTGTGCTAAGGCAATTGCAAATGCGTATTTGTTAAGGTAGTCCATTGCATTGATTTTGTTAATCTTTGCGCCAAGTATCACAAAAATTATAGCCAGAATTAATCCTCCGTAGAAGACAAATCCCCCACCGATAATTGACTTTAAGACCTCCGGCTCAGTAATTCGATCCCATGGTATATCATTAAAGCTTACGATAATATATAACAGCTTAGACCCTATTATTGCACCTAAGAGTCCAAAGCCTTCCAATATTACGAAGTCCCAAACTTCCGTCTTATCCCTTAAGTTAATTAACAATATTACAATTATATTGGCTATAAAGATTCCTGTTAGAATCATTGTGCCGTATCCGGGAACCTTAAATAAGCCAAAATCCAAATACATATGCATATTTCTGCCTCAATAGTTTATATCAAATGTACATTTAACATAATAAAAACCTCTGCCGATATACGACAGAGGCTTTAAATACATTGTCTTAGTAGTTATAGCCACCCATTGCTGCTGCGCATCCTGCACAACCAACAGCGGCGATTGAAATAATAGCTCCAATAACTCCGAGTATACCGAATATCAAACCTATAATACCGCAAATCTTGCCTGCCTTGACCTGACTATCCTCAATACCGGGATTAGCTTGTGTCCACTTACTAGCCCAGCTCATAGCCAAAGCACCAAAGATAATAGCTATAATACCGATAACCAGCGTCCATCCGAACAAGAATCCGCTACATATTGATGCAATACCGAATCCCATAATCTGTCCGGGTGAATGACCTGTATCTACATAATTAACATATGGTTGTTGATATGATTGTTGATACTGCTGATTCTGGTTGTACTGCTGGTTCTGATTAAACTGCTGCTGATTCTGATTGAATTGCTGCTGGTTCTGGTCAAACTGCTGCTGATTCTGGTTGAATTGCTGCTGATTCATATCAGGCTGGCCTTGAGGCATTCCCTGATTAGGTTGTCCTTGAGGTACTCCGGGATTAGGTTGTCCCTGAGGCATGCCCTGATTAACATCTTGTGGATTTGATCCGTTACCCTGATCTCCTTCATAATATGCCATATTAACTCCTCCTTATCATTTAAATCCAAGATATAAGACTTAGTTTACATTATTATCATTTTCAAGTCAATATATAGATTACTCTTCATTAGGTGTATCGTCTGCAACATCAGCAGGTACCGCTACCTCGGAATCTATAACCTCGCCGGCTTCTTCGGCACTTGTTGCTTCCTCTATCTCCTTCTGTGCCAATCTGCTGGCTTCCTCTTGAGCCTTCTTAATCTGACGAGTCATCTCATTATCATAAGTAGTATTGATTTTGATACTGCTGTATCTCTTCATACCTGTACCGGCAGGAATTAGCTTGCCAAGGATAACGCTTTCCTTAAGTCCGATAAGCGGATCAACCTTACCCTTAATTGCAGCTCCGGTAAGTACCTTAGTAGTCTCCTGGAATGAAGCGGCTGACAAGAATGAATCTGTTGCAAGACTTGCCTTAGTAATACCAAGAAGTATTCTCTCTCCTTCTGCCGGCTCCTTGCCCTCTGCTTCTAACTGCTTATTCATAGCCTCGTACTCAAGTACATCTACTTGTGTACCCGGCAAATATCCTGAGTCTCCGGCAGCATCAATTCTAACCTTCTTAAGCATCTGATGTACAATAACCTCAATATGCTTATCATTGATATCAACACCTTGGAGGCGATAAACTCTTTGAACTTCACGAAGCATATAATCTTGAACGGCCCTAACACTCTTGATTGCGAGAATATCGTGAGGATTAACTGAACCTTCTGTAAGCTCGTCACCCTTCTCAATAACTTGACCTTCAAGTACCTTAACACGAGAACCGTAAGGAATAAGATATGCTTTCTCTTCGCCATCGTCACTTCTAACGACTACTTCTCTCTTATTCTTATTGTCTCTAATCTCTATTGTTCCTGCAATCTCTGAAATAATTGCAAGTCCCTTAGGCTTTCTTGCCTCGAAAATCTCTTCGACACGAGGAAGACCTTGTGTAATATCGTTACCGGCAACACCACCTGTATGGAATGTACGCATTGTAAGCTGTGTACCCGGCTCACCGATTGACTGTGCCGCAATAATACCGATTGCTTCACCAACCTGAACAGCATTACCTGTTGCCATGTTAGCACCGTAGCATTTAGCACAGACACCTGTACGCGAGCGACATGTAAGGATTGTACGAATCTTAATCTGAGCCTTCTCCTTAACTGTAGGATTATCCTTCTCGGCATTGATAAGATCGGCAAATAATTTACCGTCCTCGTTAACACCCTTAGTAACAATGGCTTCAGCTCTGCGAGGTGTAATCATATGATTAGCCTTAACAATTATCTCGCCATCCTTGTCATATATAGTATCACAGCTAAATCTTCCTGTAATACGCTCCTGAAGAGGCTCTATCTCCTCACGACCTTCCATGAATGCACGAACATACATACCCGGAATCTCTGTATCTTCTTCAGTCATACAATCTCTCTCGCGAATGATTAACTGCTGAGATACATCTACAAGACGTCTTGTAAGATATCCCGAATCGGCTGTACGAAGAGCTGTATCAGAAAGTCCCTTACGAGCACCGTGCGCAGACATGAAATACTCTAATACATCAAGTCCTTCACGGAAGTTAGACTTAATAGGAAGCTCAATTGTACGACCTGTTGTATCGGCCATAAGACCACGCATACCTACCAGCTGCTTAATCTGCTTCTCAGAACCACGGGCTCCCGAATCAGCCATCATATGGATATTGTTATACTGATCAAGTCCTGCAAGAAGCTCTTCCGTAATTCTCTCATCAGTATCTTCCCATACCTTGATAACGTCTCTGTAACGCTCTTCTTCAGTTACCCAACCTCTGTTGTATTTCTTAGAAATATCAGCTACTGTTTGCTCTGCTTCTTCTATGAGCTCTGCCTTAGTTGAAGGTACCGTCATATCTGAGATGGATACCGTCATGGCGGCCTGTGTTGAATACTTATAGCCCATTGCCTTGATGTCATCAAGTACTTCAGCTGTCTTCGTTGCACCATGATTGTTGATAACCTTCTCTAATATCTTCTTAAGGTCCTTCTTACCAACAAGCTTATCAATCTCAGGTATCAGCTCATTACCCGGTATACTTCTGTCAACGAATCCCAAGTCCTGAGGTATGATTTCGTTAAATATAAGTCGACCGACAGTAGATTCAACTATGCCTGAAACGATTTCGCCGTTAATCTCCTTCTCAATTCGAACCTTAACTCGCTCATGAAGACTTACAGCCTTATTCTCATATGCTAAGATTGCTTCACTGACACTCTTATATGCTTTCTTCTTATCAGGATTAGCTCTCTCCTGTGTAAGATAGTAAATACCAAGCACCATATCCTGTGAAGGTACGGCAACAGGTCCACCATCAGAAGGCTTAAGCAGGTTATTAGGTGAAAGCAACATAAATCTACACTCTGCCTGTGCTTCTGCCGTAAGCGGAAGATGGACAGCCATCTGGTCTCCATCGAAGTCAGCATTATAAGCTGTACATACGAGTGGATGAAGCTTTATCGCTTTACCTTCTACTAAGATAGGCTCAAATGCCTGAATACCAAGTCTATGAAGTGTCGGAGCACGGTTAAGCATTACAGGGTGTTCCTTAATTACTTCCTCTAATACATCCCATACCTTAGGGTCTAATTTCTCGACCATCTTCTTCGCGCTCTTGATATTGTTAGCCTGTCCCGTCTCATCCAATACCTTCATAACAAATGGCTTAAACAGCTCGATTGCCATTTCCTTAGGAAGACCACATTGATATATCTTAAGCTCAGGACCTACTACGATAACGGAACGACCTGAATAGTCAACACGCTTACCAAGTAAGTTCTGACGGAAACGACCTGACTTACCCTTAAGCATATCTGATAATGACTTAAGTGCTCTGTTACCCGGTCCCGTAACAGGACGACCTCTACGACCGTTATCAATAAGTGCGTCAACCGCCTCCTGTAGCATACGCTTCTCGTTACGTACAACAATCTCGGGAGCGTTAATATCAAGAAGCTTCCTTAAACGATTGTTACGATTGACAATTCTTCTGTACAAATCATTAAGGTCTGACGTAGCAAATCTACCACCGTCTAACTGAACCATAGGACGAAGGTCCGGTGGAATTACAGGTATAACATTAAGAATCATCCATTCAGGCTTATTACCCGATTCTCTAAATGATTCAACAACCTCTAATCTCTTAATAATTCTGGCTCTCTTCTGTCCTGTGGAATTATCAAGTTCTTCCTTTAAGGCCTCAGCATCCACGTCAAGGTCAATACCTGAAAGTAACTCCTGTATTGCCTCCGCACCCATGCCTACGCGGAATCTCAGTCCCTGTTCGTCGTATATTTCCTTAGCACTTGCATATTCCTCTTGCGTAAGAATCTGCTTGAATTCCAAGTCGGTTTCGCCCGGATCTAATACTATATAACTGTGAAAATATAATATCCTATCAAGCACCTTTGGTGATAAATCAAGTAACAATCCCATTCGAGATGGTATGCCCTTGAAATACCATATGTGCGATACGGGACACGCCAATTCTATATGTCCCATTCTTTCTCTTCTGACTGCAGCCTTAGTTACCTCAACGCCACACTTATCACATACCATGCCCTTATATCTGATCTTCTTGTATTTACCGCAGTGACATTCCCAGTCCTTGCTTGGTCCGAAAATCTTTTCACAGAATAAACCATCCTTCTCAGGCTTAAGTGTTCTGTAATTAATTGTCTCCGGCTTCTTAACCTCACCGTAAGACCATTCACGAATCTTCTCCGGTGATGCAAGACCAATCTGAAGAGCATCAAATTCAATCGGTTGATTTTTCTTATCTCTGTTATTAGCAGGCATCTGCAAACTCCCTTCTATTATTCTTCTTCAGTATTACTTGTAAAAATGTCATCATCTGAACTTGCGTCAAATAAATCATCAGTCAGACTGTCATCAAATACTTCATTTGCAATATCACTGAGATCTTCGTCCGGAAGATTATTCTCTTCCTCCAAATTAGTCTCAGAATATCCGTGAGCCTTAAAATCATCCTCATTCTTTTCGAATGCAAAATTCTTATTGGCCTCAGACATTACAGCATTATAATCTGTATTGCCGTACTCACTTGTCTCAATTAATTGAACCTCTCTCCTGCTCTCATCAAGTACCTTGACATCAAGACCAAGTGACTGTAATTCCTTAAGAAGAACCTTGAAGGATTCAGGTATACCCGGATCCGGAATGTTCTCTCCCTTAATAATAGCTTCGTATGTCTTAACACGTCCCACTACATCATCGGACTTCATTGTTAGGATTTCTTGGAGTGTATAGCTTGCTCCATATGCCTCAAGAGCCCAAACCTCCATCTCTCCGAAACGCTGACCACCGAATTGTGCTTTACCACCGAGTGGCTGCTGTGTTACAAGAGAATATGGACCTGTAGATCTGGCATGAATCTTATCATCAACCAAATGGTGAAGCTTCAAATAATGCATGTATCCGATTGTTACAGGCGAGTCAAACTCTTCACCTGTACGACCGTCTCTTAATTGAACCTTACCGTCTCTTCCGAGTTCAACGCCTTCCCATACAGCTCTGTGATCGCGATTATCACTTAAGTACTGCATAACGTCTTTATTAAGAGTGTCTTTGTATTTGTCTGTGAAATTCTCTGTCTTAGAGGCGTATTTCTCAAGCTTAGCCTCTGTCTTATCAAACGGTAGGTTAACATAATCATTTGCAAGCTCTAATGTATCCTGAATATCTATCTCCCTTGCACCGTCAAATACAGGTGTTTCGATATTAAATCCAAGAGCCTGAGCCGCAAGCGATAAGTGAATCTCAAGTACCTGTCCGATATTCATACGAGATGGCACACCAAGAGGATTAAGCACGATATCGAGCGGTCTGCCGTTAGGAAGATATGGCATATCCTCCTCCGGAAGAATACGCGAAACTACACCCTTGTTACCGTGACGACCGGCCATCTTATCACCAACGCTTATCTTACGCTTCTGAGCAATGTATACTCTAACCGACTTATTAACGCCCGGTGGTAAGTCATCGCCGTTCTCTCTTGAAAATACCTTAGTATCAATTACAACACCACCTTCGCCGTGAGGCACCTTAAGTGATGTATCTCTGACTTCCTTAGCCTTGTCGCCGAATATGGCTCGAAGCAGCTTCTCCTCTGCAGATGCTTCCGTCTCTCCCTTAGGCGTAACCTTACCTACAAGAATATCGCCTGCACGAACCTCGGCACCGATTCTGATAATACCTTCTTCATCAAGGTTGGCACGGGCATCATCACCCACACCGGAAATATCTCTTGTTATCTCCTCTGCTCCGAGCTTATTGGTATCTCTTGCTTCTGTCTCGTATTCTTCAATATGAATAGATGTATATACATCATCCTTTACAAGTCTCTCTGACAGAAGAACCGCATCCTCGTAATTGTATCCTTCCCAGGTCATGAAGCCGATAAGCGGATTCTTACCAAGCGCAATCTCACCGTTAGATGTAGATGGTCCGTCAGCAATAACCTCTCCGGCTTCAACCTTATCACCCTTGAACACAATAGGTCTCTGGTTGTAGCAGTTACTCTGATTACTTCTTGCGAATTTATCAAGCTTATATTCTATCTTGTCATTCTTACCCTTAATGATAATCTTGGTTGCATCTACAAATTCAACCGTTCCGGCTTCCTTTGCAACCACACAGACTCCTGAGTCAACAGCAGTCTTAGGCTCCATACCGGTTCCGACAACAGGGGCATCCGTTGTAATAAGCGGAACTGCCTGACGCTGCATGTTAGAACCCATAAGGGCACGGTTAGCATCATCATTCTGCAAGAACGGAATCAATGCTGTAGCAACAGAGAATACCATCTTCGGAGATACGTCCATATAATCGTACATGGTCTTGTGGTACTCAGATGTCTCCTCACGGAAACGTCCCGCCACATTCTCTCTGACGAAATGTCCTTCCTCGTCAAGCCTCTCATTAGCCTGCGCTACATGATAGTTATCCTCTTCGTCAGCTGTCATATATACAACTTCATCTGTTACCCTTGGATTCTCAGGGTCTGTTTTATCTATCTTACGATATGGCGCTTCAATAAAGCCATACTCATTAATTCTCGCATAACTTGCAAGCGAGTTAATAAGTCCGATGTTAGGACCTTCGGGTGTCTCGATAGGACACATTCTACCGTAATGAGAATAGTGTACGTCACGAACCTCGAATCCGGCACGGTCTCTTGATAAACCTCCGGGACCGAGTGCTGAAAGACGTCTCTTATGTGTTAACTCACCAAGCGGATTGTTCTGATCCATAAACTGTGACAGCTGTGATGAACCGAAGAACTCCTTAACAGCCGAAGTTACCGGCTTAATGTTAATAAGACTCTGAGGGGAAATGGCATCAAGATCCTGCGATGTCATTCTCTCTCTTACAACTCTCTCCATTCTTGAGAGTCCGATTCTATATTGGTTCTGCAAAAGCTCTCCAACCGCACGGATACGACGATTGCCTAAGTGGTCGATATCGTCATCCTTACCGACACCATACTCAAGATGCATATTATAATTAATAGAAGCATAAATATCATCTCTTGTTACATGCTTAGGAATAAGGTCGCCTATATTAGCCTTAATTGCTTCAGCCAATTCTTCACCGTCTTCATACTCATCCATTAACTGTTCAAGAACAGGATAATATACCTTCTCTGTAACACCAAGCTCTCTCGGGTCGCAATCAAGCCCTACCCAGAAGTCAATGTCTACCATCATATTAGAAAGCACCTTGACATTGCGCTCATCAGCCTGAACCATTACATATGGGATGGCATTGTTCTGAATCTCATCAGCTAATTCTCTTGACACAAGCGTGCCCGCCTCAGCAAGTACTTCGCCTGTAAACTGGCTTACAACATCCTCTGCAAGAACTTGATTGTAAATTCTGTGTCTGAATGATAGCTTCTTATTAAACTTATAGCGTCCTACCTTTGCTAAGTCATATCTCCTTGGATCGAAGAACATAGCATTTATCAAATTCTCCGCACTCTCCACAGAAAGCGGCTCGCCCGGACGAATCTTCTTATATAATTCTAATAGACCCCTCTCATAACTACCTTCAATAGCATCCTCCGGATCAATGGAAGGATCCTTCTCTAATGATGCCTCAATCTTGGGCTCATCACCGAATTTCTCACGAATCTCAGTATTGGTTCCAAGTCCGAGCGCACGAATAAGCACGGTAATAGGAACCTTCCTGGTTCTATCAACGCGCACATAGAACACGTCATTAGAGTCTGTCTCATACTCTAACCACGCACCACGATTGGGGATTACTGTACATGAATAAAGCTTCTTACCAAGCTTGTCATGATCTATTGCATAATAAATGCCCGGTGAACGCACCAACTGACTTACAATGACACGCTCCGCACCATTAATAACAAATGTACCTGTCTCTGTCATAAGGGGCATGTCACCCATAAATACTTCTTGGGTAATAATCTCGTCCGTATCCTTATTATGAAGCATGACATCAACTTTCATGGGAGCCGCATATGTTGCGTCTCTTTCCTTACACTCTTCGATAGTGTATTTCTTCTCATCTTCGCACAAAGTAAAATCAACAAAATTAAGGCTTAAATTATTGTTGTAATCACTTATGGGCGATATGTCTGCGAAAACTTCTCTGAGACCTTCTTCAAGAAACCAATTGTAAGACTTCTTCTGAATCTCAATGAAGTCCGGCATCTCAAGCACTTCTTTTTGTCTCGAATAACTCATACGCATGTTCTTACCGGACTTGACCGGACGTATTCTGTTTTTCTCCATTGGACGCTTCACCTCTTCATATATTATTGTATTACTGTTAATTCATTGTGTAGCCTATAAATGGGCATAGTAATGCCACTACTCCACAATAAAGCACTCTACATAATACAACAAACGATGATGGCCTGTCAAGAACAACTTTGTGAAATTTTAGTGAAATGCTTTGTCGGTTGTAGGGCTTGAATAAATAGATTATTTCATAAAGTTAAGTACTTGCTTGTAGATGCCTGCGGCGTCTAACTCGTACTTCTCGAGTAGCTTTAGCGCCGGGCCGGATTCGCCGAATTGGTCCTTGATGCCGATTCTAAGCTGCTTCGTCGGACAGTGCTCCGATAACGTCTCTGCCACAGCCGAGCCGAGACCTCCTATAATGGAGTGCTCTTCGATTGTTACAACCTTGCCGGTCTTGCTTGCACAGGCAACCACCGTATCCACATCAATCGGCTTAATCGTATGCACATTTACCACTTGTGCAGAAATACCGGCCTTCTTAAGCTCCTCCGCTGCTTGAAGCGTCTCTATTACCTCGAGTCCCGTTGCAAAAAGTGTAACGTCTGTACCCTCTCGAAGAATCGGTGCCTCGTATAAATTGAATTCATAATTCTCGGGAGTGTTGTAAGCGGGAACAGCAAGTCGTCCGAGTCTTACATAGCACGGACCCTCTACATCCATAAGCGCCTTGATGCACTCCTTCGTCTCAAGATCATCCGCCGGACACAGCACTGTCATTCCGGGAATATTACGCATCAGCGAGATGTCCTCGAGACACTGGTGTGTAGCTCCGTCTTCGCCTACCGATATGCCGGCATGCGATGCGCAAATTCTTACATTAAGATGCGGATAACCTACACTGTTGCGGATTTGCTCATAAGCACGACCCGTTGCAAACATCGCAAAGCTTGAACAAAACGGAATCTTGCCACACGTTGCAAGACCTGCTGCCATGCTTATCATATTGGCCTCCGCAATACCGCAATCTATAAATCTATCGGGAAATTTCTTGCCGAATATCGCTGTCTTCGTTGACTCCGCAAGGTCGGCATCAAGAACGACAATGCGGTCATCCTTCTCACCTATTTCAGCTAAGGCCTCGCCGTAACTTTGTCTTGTTGCAATTCTCTTTAATTCTGACATAGTACCTCCCAAGCCTCATCAAGCTCCTTAAGTGCCGCCTCTGCTTCGTCGTCCTTTGGCGCAACTCCGTGCCAGCCTACGACATTTTCCATGAAGGATACGCCCTTACCCTTGACTGTCTTAAGGATAATAACAGAAGGCTTACCCTTAGTATTCCTTGCATTGTCAAATGCGCTTCTTAATTTATCGAAATCATGGCCGTCATCAACTTCAATGACATTGAAATTAAATGCCTTGAATTTGTCGCCAATCGGATACGGTGAATTAATTTCATCAATAGCTCCGTCAATCTGCAAATTGTTGTTATCAATTATCCAGCAGACATTATCAAGACCCCGAAATCCCGCGAACATCGCTGCTTCCCATACCTGTCCCTCTTGTATCTCGCCGTCGCCTAATAGCGCGTATACTCTGTAATCCTGCTTATCGATACGAGCCGCCATTGCCATTCCCAGCGATGCCGATACACCTTGACCGAGCGAACCGCTTGACATATCAACACCCGGCGTTAATTTAAGTGTCGGATGACCCTGCAGATGCGAGCCGATATGTCTTAGTGTTAATAAATCTTCCTCCGGGAAAAATCCTTTGAGTGCAAGCGCTGTATACAAACCGGGAGCAGAATGTCCCTTTGATAATACGAAGCGGTCTCTATCAGGCTTGTCAGGATTCTTGGGATCGAGGTTTGAAAGCTCCTCGAAGTACAGAAATGCGAATGCTTCCGCAGACGACAAAGCCCCACCGGGATGTCCTGCCTTAGCAGCGTGGGTGCTTTTGATGATGCCCTTTCTTATCTGAAGGGCGACCTTTTGTAATTCTAGATTGTCCATTACTTCTTCCTTATTATACTTGTACGGTGTTAACTGTCTTGTGCATTACCTCTGAAATGCGCCGTCATGTATAGTAGCACATTCCCCAAAAAAACACAACATATAGTTATAATACTATAACTTAGATACATCATCAAGTGTAATTAGCATAATATTCTTAATTGCTCCGGCAACCGTAAGTGTATTCTCATGAAAGCCGCTCTTGGAAAATACGATATAAAATACATCACCCTTGGCACCGACATGCTTAGTCATCTCGATAAGGTCCTTAAGCGTAGCCATCTCAATCGGTTCATCGTTGTAATAGCATCTTGCAAATACCATGCATGGCTTATCCTCGTTCTCACCTAAAGCAACGAGGTCAAAGCCGGCTGTGGTGCCCTTTTCTTCGTCGTTCTCCCACCAATTACCGATATCATCTACACTAAACGGCATCCTGAGCGCATCAGCTTCCTTCTGAATGTACTCCTTGCACATGCGAACAAATACCATCTTCATGTAGTCATCAATCTCCGACTTGATGAGCTTTTCCCACAAATCATTGATTTCGCCCCTGTAATACATATCAATATTGGGCGCTATATATCTATACCAGAACAAGAAATTGGTGTTAACTATACCGTATCTTGTCTTCTTACGATTGTTCTTCTCCGTAATCGCCGTGTCCTTGGTAACCACATCAATATCCATAAGTGTATTCATATAAGGAACAACGACGTCCTTGCGCTTGCCCACAATCTGCGATATCTGATTAACCCTTAGGTTACCCTGCGCAAGCGTCATAAGAATTCTATTATAATAAGATAATTCTCTAAGGTCGATACTCATCGTATCTTCCGGCAACGGAGTGATGCTGTTACCGTATATTGCAGCTACTGCGTAGGTTACATCACCTGTTGCCTCTGATAAATGTGCGGGTATGCCACCTGTTAAGCCATACAGTAAAGCCCTTTCTTCACCGGACTTTTCGGGGAAAAACTTGCACGAATCATAAAAGCCCATTGCGCCAAGCTTAATAGATGTAATATCCGTATCCTTCCAGATTGCCTTCTTGCCGTATACGTATTTGTCCATGGCAAGAAATGAGTCGCCGCATATGATAAGCTTTATATTGTTGCCTGCCCATTTCTCGGAAATATACTCATGCAATATCTTCTCGTAGGAAGGGTCTGCTTTGACAAAGTCATTATATTGATCGATTATCAGAAGAAGCTTATCGTCGCCTGCCTTTTCGGCAATCAGCTCCATAAGCTCCGTAAGATTAAGCTCCTTACTGTATACCTTATTAAGCTGACTTAGGTTAGCTGTAGCCTCATACTTAGGTATATCGAAGGCCTCATTAATCGAACGCGCGAATAATACCATCTGGCCCACATCAGTAGTAGGGTATGCTATATGGAAAATGTGCTTCTTATCCTCCGCAAAGTGCCTGAGCAAAGTCGTCTTACCCATTCCGACCTGTCCGGTAAGACAAAGCACCTTCTTATTATTATCATTATAAAAGTCGTTAAGTAAACCTAACTCTACTTCTCTACCTATGAACATCAATCTATCCTCTTCACGTAATACAAAATATTGGCAACGAATTCATTGTATTACGATTCAACTATTATTTCAAGTGGCAAATCAAATTTTATGCATGTAATTTCGTAAGCTCTAATCCGACCGTGCCATCATCATGCTCAAAGGCTTGTAAAGACGGGTTTGTTCTCTTTTCTTTTGTATAATTCTCATATGATTTGTGATGATGCTCTTCCTTGTTCCAAAGCTCATCAGCAACCGTTGCCCACTCAGCGGCGTACTCTTTGCATTTTGCACACAACTCATCAACGGTCTCTTCGCATTCTGCGTTAGTGCCATGGGCTCCCGTCTTATCAACCATTTCCTTTAAGAGCTCAGGATTCTCAAGCATAGGACATGGTCTTAGCATGTTCCTGTTAAATGGTTGTCCTTCATGATATGCCTTAAACAGCGGGCTTTGAAGCATCTCTAAGATGCTGTGCGTCTTAATATTCGTATCTGAGAAATGTATAAATACGCACGGCTCTGCATCACCCTGTGCATTAATATGGAAATAATTACGTCCGCCGGCAATACAACCGCCTACGAATTCTCCGTCATTTTGGAAATCCATCGGGAAGAACGGAATATCCGATTCCTTCCTTACCCAGCGAACCTTCTCAATAATTGCCTTTCTCTGCTCCATTGTAGGCATTAGCTCAGGCGCAGCATTGGCTCCGATTGGCATATAGTGGAAATAGAATCCAAAGCGCGCACCCTTGGTGGCAAGGAACTCTATAAACTTAGTGTCCGTAACAGCTTCGATATTGTTGCGCGTATAGCAAATTGATGTACCGAAGATAATGCCGTACTTACGAAGAAGGTCCATTGCATCCATAGCTGCCTGATAGTGACCTTCACCACGACGGGCATCATTAGTCTCCTCCGAGCCCTCAACAGAGAGGATAAATGAGATATTACCGAGGCGAACCACTTCCTTACACAACTCATCATCAATAAGTGTAGAGTTAGAGTAAAGTGCGAAGTAGCAATCATTGTGCTCCTCGGCAAGTCTTAATATATCGTTCTTGCGAACTGTAGGCTCACCGCCTGTCATCATATAGAAGTAAGTGCCCAATTCTTTGCCCTGGGTCACGATTTTGTTCATATCTTCATATGTTAAATTATTCTTATGACCGTAGGTTCCCGACCAGCAGCCCACGCAGTGCAAGTTACATGCATCAGTCGGGTCGAATAAAATAAGCCACGGAATGTTGCAACCGTACTTCTCACGATTCTTACGAATTACCTTGGTTCCGCGAAGGAAGCCCTCGTAGCCTAGGTTGGTAAGAAGCGTCGTGAAGCAATTGGGATGAGATTCATCAATTATTCCGTTAAGGAATCTGACCCATCTGTTATCAGGGTCTTCGAAATAACCTCTGATTCTGTGGAACGTTTCCATATTGGTATTATCTGCGCCCCAGAATTTAACAGTAGCATCAACAATCTTAAGATAGACCTTCATCCTCTCATCCATGTCTGACTTGCTACTGATATTATTAACTAATTTATTAATCAAAGCCGCATATGCCGCTCTTTGTCCCTTATGATATGCCTCTCCGATAAGTGTTGCCATGATTATGCCTCCGTGTTTTCAATGTTAATAAAACCTTATACGTTCTTCAATGTTAATAAAAACCTTATACGTTCTAGAAAGTCAATAAAAACTATATATTCACATTTCAACGCTTCCGATTCTTAAAGCGAAAACTAGTATAACGTATTTTAGTTTATTATGCTATACAAATTTTACATATTTTTTATGTCGTTAGTGGATATTTTTGCTATAATTACTTTATTGAGGCGCGACAGGGGGACGGGTCCCTTGTCGCGGATATGAAATTATTTATTGTATGCGCGACAAGGGACCCGTCCCCCTGTCGCGCTGAGGTAATTATCATGCCAGGATTTAATTCACACTATATCTTCGGTCGTAATGCGCTTGATTCATTCACGCCTAACCGATACGAGCAATTCCTTATTCGTTACCCTCAGAGCTACCATTTAGGTTTGCAGGGTCCCGATATTTTCATATATTCACCGGGCGCTAATCTATTCTATAAGCCGGGCATTTCAACTGTGCTTCATACCAGGAATGTCGCAGACTTCATTGAAATGTTAATCGCTGAGCGCAATAAGCTTCTCACGAAGGAACATCGCATAATTGCCGATGCTTATATCGCAGGATTTCTCGCTCACTATACATTTGACTCTATGACACATCCGTATATTTATTGCAGAACTAAGCATTCCGAGCATGAAGAGTTCAAGGACTACGACTTTGGTCTTCATGTATTCTTGGAGACCGATATAGATAATGCTTTACTTCGTCACTACATGCACCTTAAGCCCAGCGAATTTGCATCAGGCGATACAATCAAGCTTAGCACCGAGGAGCATATGGTTATTTCTATTCTGGTGTGTAAGGCTATTAATCACACATATGACGATATTACACTGCCGCTATTCATTGTACGGCATGCCATCAGCTGTATGTCGTTATTATCTAATATGGTAGTTGACCCGAAGGGTATTAAGAAATGGGGTGTCAGACTTGTAGAACGCTTCATTACCGGATACGCCGTTATATCGCCGCGTATTGCGGGCGATAAGGTTACTACATATCGCGACCCTTGTAATTTGCGTCATAAGACATGGTTTAATCCATTCATTAACGGTAAGAAGTGCACTGATAGTGTGTATGACATAATAGATAAGGCTACGCCTATTCTCATTGACAGGATTCATAACTACGCCAAGTCGCAGACGCTGTCTCGCGAGGTTGGCGCAGATGAGAAGGCTGCGTGCTTAGACAGCCTGATAACATCTATTGCGGATGATGGTGTTAATTACGACGGTGCGTAGATTCAAGCCCTGCAACTGACATAGTGTTTCTAAGAGACCTTAACGGGTCTCGGTGCTTAGCGACTCATAAGCGAAGCGTAATGAGAGCTTAGCACCGCTAGGGGGAGCGAGAGCGTGTCTCGTGAAATACTTTGTCAGTTGTAGGGCTTGTGACATACAGTGTGTCACTGTAGACGTCGAATCAGCCAAGACCCGCTAAGCGACATTTCGTCATGAGCGCGCGGGTACTTGGCTGATGAGACGTAAGCATAACACACCTAATCTAGCTCCTTAATCTCGCCACTTCTGTAATAATCCAGCAATTCCTCAAGATCACTTATATCCTCCAGGATACCCTTACCAATGTCCGTATCCCTTACCATCACACGCTTATTCTCAACCTCCGTCATATTTGACTCCGATTGGATATCATCATTGTTGCGTAGCGCCTGCTCAACAGATGTAAACGGATTATGAGACATAAGCCGTAGTCCGTGAGAATTGTAGATAAGCGTATACCCTGCATGACCGGTTGACTTGTGATATGCCTTAGAGAAGCCACCATCAATAACATACAGACGTCCGTTAGCTCTAACGGGAACCGCGTATGTCCGTTGATAATATGCGACATTTCAGAGAAAAGCCCGAATTCATTAAGAATCATCCTAACGTATCGCTCTTCATAATGATACTTGTAGTAAGGATTCTGCGGCTCCTCCCAAGTCTTCTTGTCATCAATATATGTACGCTCGAATGTCTTAACAATTCTTCCGCACATCGGCGACTTCGGTCCGCCCCAGAGATACCACATGAAGTCTAAGTCCTTGTCGTGACGCGATTTGTCACGCGACTTAATCAGCTCATCCCTGCTTCGCGCATAAAATGCTCGTCTAGCAATCTCCTCTGCCTTATCAAAATATGCCTTGCCGGAATACAATTCACCCTCAACCATAACCTTATCGAAGTTGCCGTTATCGTCTAATGGGACACATCCGTGATAAATTAAATTCTGATTATATATATTATACAGACTACCCTTATCATATAAGAATTCGATATGACGATTAATCCTGTCTCCGCTTGTGAAATCAACCACGAAATCATCCATTATCTTCTTCTCTTCAGGAGACAAGACGTATGGATTGTCGGGGTCTATCGTAGGGAAATCGTGTGTGTTAAGCTCGTATATTTCCCCGTCTAATTCAATGGTGTAGTCATCCCAGTTAACCCGATGAAGCAAACGTCTGTCATCCATCTCAAACTCAGGATTCGCAGCGATTACTGCTCCCTCTATCTTCTGCAGGATAACGGACATCGCCTTATAGGATGCCTTAATGGCATCCTTCTCATCATACGTATCCAGCGCGAACAGAATAAGCCTTCGAAGGGAAATGCCATAGCCATTCTCCAATATCTCAATATTGCTGTACTTAAGATTGTTGCGCACAAGATTGGCAATGCATGCTCCGGAGCCGGCCGCGGCACCCATCCAAAGAATGTCATGATTGCCCCACTCAATATCAATAGAATGATGTCGCTCAAGCAAATCAATTATCTTATCGGCGTTGGCTCCCCTATCAAATATATCTCCGACAATATGAAGATGATCGACAGCCAAGCGCTTAATAAGACCCGCAAGCGCAACGATGAATTCATCACCGTTATCAAGTGCAAGAATTGTCTCAAGAATCTTCTTGTGATACAAATCCTGGTTGTCATCTTCATCCTTAGGCACATGAATAAGCTCATCAATAATGTAAGCATACTCAGAAGGCATCGCCTTTCTAACCTTAGACCTCGTATATTTGGATGAGAGATTGCGCGCTATCTCTATCAATTGATTCAGCGTCACATTATACCATTCGTCGCTGAGTTCACGCTCCTTGTGAAGCATCTTAAGCTTCTCCCTCGGATAGTAAATGAGTGTACAAATCTCATCCTTTTCCTGTGGCAAAAGTACATCGCCAAAGGCAATATCTACCTTCTCCTTCACTACGCCGGAGCAATTGTTGATAATGTGCAGAAAGGCTTCATATTCGCCGTGCAAATCACTCATGAAATGCTCCGTGCCCTTAGGCAGGTTAAGGATGGCATTCAAGTTAATTATCTCGCGGCAAACCGCCTGCTTCGTGGGATATTCCTTAGATAGTAATTCCAGATACTTCTTATTATTCTTCATATTGTAAACTCCCCCTGATACTTATTATATCTATTATAACACATTGAAATATATGTTATAATTATTTTCATATTAATTGGTTTTGGCAAATGGTTTATCAACCAAGGACCTGCTAAGCGACATTTCGTCATGAGCGTGCAGGTCTTTGGTTGATAAATCATACGAATGGAGGAAATAACTTAGCAATCA
>CAJOIL010000012.1 GCA_905234525.1 uncultured Lachnospiraceae bacterium
AACTCCAAAGCAAGTAACACACACCAAAATAGGGGTTATGTCCCTAAAGTCAGTACATCGTGGCAACCGACTGTGCTGATTAAGTAGAATTAAGTTTCGTTATAGGAAAGGGTCGCTTAGGCGATCCTTTTCTCCCGTTAAGGGGTATTGTAATGATAATTCGAATATTCTTCTTGACAGGGCTATACACCTATGCTATAGTACCAATGTTACAAGCAAAGCAGAGTATCCACTCTCACCTAAGCGCAATGGCGACTTAGCGTTAATATTTCTAACAACTGTTGTTAAGATATTACCCGTGGATGCTGTTTTGCGTCCACTTATTTTTTTATGGAGGTATAAAGTCATTAGTAATACACAGATTAATGAACAGATTAGAGACAAAGAGGTACGTCTTATTAATGAAGACGGTGAGATGATGAAGCGTTAAGATTGGCTGACGATGCAGGCCTTGACCTAGTTAAGATATCACCTAAGGCTAAGCCGCCCGTATGCAAGATAATTGATTACGGTAAGTATCGCTATGAGCAATCTCGTAAAGAGAAGGAAGCTAAGAAGAAGCAGAAGACATTTGAACTCAAAGAGATTAGAATGTCTCCGAACATTGATACTAATGATTTGAATACTAAGATGAATGCGGCCAGGAAATTCTTGTCTAAGGGCAATAAGGTTAAGGTTACGCTTAGATTCCGAGGTCGTGAGATGGCGCATATATCTGAGAGTAAGCATATTTTATATGATTTTGCTGAAGGCTTAGAGGATATTGCCGTGGTGGAAAAGGAACCAAAGCAAGAAGGCAGAATGCTTAGCCTTGTACTTGCTGAGAAGAAGTAAGTATTTCTTACTAATAAGTAATATATAGGAGGAATCAAAATGCCAAAGGTAAAAACAAACAGAGCAGCTGCAAAGCGCTTTAAGAAGACAGGAACAGGTAAGCTTAAGAGAAATAAGGCTTATAAGTCACATATTTTAACTAAGAAGACAACTAAGAGGAAGAGGAATCTTCGTAAGTCAGCAATCATTGATTCTACTAATGAGAAGAACATGAAAAAGGTATTACCTTATCTATAAGATTAGTGATAGGAGGATAAGCAAATGGCAAGAGTTAAAGGCGGGATGAACGCCAGAAGTAAACATAATAAAGTACTTAAGATGGCTAAGGGATACAGAGGAGCTCGTTCTAAGCAATATCGTGTTGCTAAGCAATCAGTAATGAGAGCCTTAGCTACATCATATAGCGGACGTAAGGAAAGAAAACGTCAGATGAGACAGCTTTGGATTGCAAGAATCAATGCTGCTGCAAGAATGAATGGTCTTAGTTATTCTAAGTTCATGTATGGACTTAAATTAGCGGATGTTAATATGAATCGTAAGATGCTTGCAGAGATGGCTGTTAATGATGCAGAAGGATTTGCGGAGCTTGTTGAGCTTGCTAAGTCTAAGGTGGCTTAAGATTTTTCGAGAAAGAGCATTTGATTAACCCTTTCGGAATTTTGTTCCGGAAGGGTTATTATAATTTGTGTAAAAAACATTTGGAAAAATCACGCATTTATTATAGAATATAGTTATGTATAATAAATTTTAGGGGGTATTGATATATGGCAATTTTAGTAACAGGCGGAACAGGTTATATTGGAAGTCACACAGTAGTTGAGCTGCAGAATGCCGGCTATGATGTAGTTGTTCTTGATAACTTATCTAATTCAAGTGCTAAATCGCTTGATAGGGTTAAGGCTATTACAGGCAAGGATGTTACATTTTATGAAGGCGATATTAGAGACCGCAAGGTATTAGAGAGAATCTTTGACAATGAGAAGATTGATTCTTGTATTCATTTTGCAGGACTTAAGGCTGTTGGTGAATCAGTAGAGAAGCCTTGGGAATATTACGATAACAATATTACGGGTACACTTACACTTGTAGATGAGATGAGAAAGCATGGCTGTAAGAATATCATATTCTCAAGCTCGGCTACAGTTTACGGTGACCCTGCAGAGATTCCCATTACAGAGAATTGCCCTAAGGGACAATGTACTAACCCTTATGGTTGGACTAAGTCTATGCTTGAGCAGATTCTTTCTGACATGCAGAAGGCTGATAACGAGTGGAATGTAGTTCTTCTTCGTTACTTTAATCCAATCGGTGCTCACAAATCAGGCACAATGGGTGAGAATCCTAATGGTATACCTAATAACCTTATGCCTTACATCACACAGGTTGCTGTAGGCAAGAGAGAAGAGCTTGGCGTATTCGGAGATGATTATGATACTCCTGACGGAACAGGTGTAAGAGATTATATCCATGTAGTTGACTTAGCAGATGGTCATGTTAAGGCCCTTAAGAAGATTGAAGAAAATGCAGGTCTTTGTATCTACAACCTCGGAACAGGTCAAGGATATTCGGTACTTGATATCGTTAAGAACTTTGAAGAGGCTAACGATCTTAAGATTCCTTATTCTATTAAGCCACGTCGTGCAGGTGATATTGCAACATGCTATGCCGACCCTGCCAAAGCCAAGGCTGAGCTTGGATGGGAAGCTAAGAACGGTATTAAGGAAATGTGTGCAGATTCATGGAGATGGCAGAAGAATAATCCTAACGGATATGATGATTAAGTGAGACGTCTCCCAAGTATTTGGAAGACAACTCACTATATTATAAAAAATACTTGACCAAAGAGCTTATATGGTATATTATATACGTTGTTGTGACAGTCATTTCGACTTTTCACGTTGCAACAGTCGTATCGACTATTTAAGTCGTGGTTCGTTGGTCAAGTGGTTAAGACGCTGCCCTCTCACGGCAGAATCAGGGGTTCGACTCCCCTACGAACTGTTTGCATAATGATTTTACTTGATGAAGAGCAAGATTACTTGCTCTTCATTATTTTTACTTTTTTTATGAGGTGTATATTTTGTCAAAAAAAGAAGCATACGTTAAAAAGACAGAAGAGCTGATAATTCCCATATTGGATGAATTTGAATTTGAGCTTGTTGATGTCGAATTCGTCAAGGAAGGGCAAGATTATTACTTAAGGGCTTATATTGATAAGCCGGGAGGCATTACGATAGATGATTGTGTTGAAGTGTCTCGCAAGATGAATGTACTGTTGGATGAGCATGATTATATATCGGAGCAGTATATTTTCGAGGTTAGTTCTCCGGGAGTGGACAGGCCGCTTAAGAAGGACAAGGATTTTGAACGAAATATTGGTAAGATGGTTGAGGTTCATACATTTGCCAAGATAAATGGTGAAAAAGAATTTATCGGAGAATTGAAATCATTTGATGATAAATCTTTTACAATTATTATAGATGATGAAGTGACATTTTCAAAAAAAGACGTTTCATTAGTAAAATTGTTTTACGAATTCAATTTATAGGAGGTAATTATGGACGTTAAAGTATTTATGGAAGCTTTAGAAGGCTTAGAAGAGAAAGGAATTACCAAAGATGTTGTTTTTGACGCTATGGAAGAAGCACTCTTAAATGCATGTAAGCAACATTTTGGTGCAAAAGATAATTTCACTGTATTTATCGACAGAGATAATGTTGAGTGTCGTATTATTCAATCAAGAGAGGTTGTTGAAAATGTCGAGAACAAAACAACTCAGATTTCTCTTGAGGATGCGCAAAAAATCGACAAGGTATTCAAAATCGGAGATACCGTTAATACTGAAATTGAAACTAGTGAATTCAGCCGAATTGCGGCTACAAACGCTAAGGGCACAATTACTCAAAAGCTAAGAGATGTTGAAAAGCAGAATATCTATAATGAGTACAGTGAGTTGAATAAGACTGTTGTTACAGGTGTTGTTCAAAGATTTATGGGAAGAACAATTTGCGTTGACCTCGGCAGAGTTGATGCATTTCTCCCCGAGAAGGAACAGGTTAGAGGAGAGCATTACAGACAATCCGACAGAATCAAGGTGTTTATTGTCAAGGTAGACAGTAATAACAAGGGTGTTAAGGTTAATGTTTCAAGAACTCATCCGGATCTTGTTAAGGGATTATTCTATGAGGAGGTCTCAGAGATTAGAGACGGAATTGTTGAGATTAAAAATGTTGCAAGAGAGCCGGGAAGCAGAACTAAGATTTCAGTGTATTCATCAGATGAGGATGTAGATCCTGTCGGAGCATGTGTGGGAATGAACGGCTCACGTGTTAATGCAATAGTTGATGAATTAAACGGTGAGAAGATTGATATTATTAATTGGAGTGAAATTCCCGCTCAATTAATCGAGAATGCATTAAGTCCCGCTAAGGTAATCGGTGTAATCGCTGATGAGGATGAGAAGACTGCACAGGTAATTGTGCCGGATTATCAATTATCACTTGCTATCGGTAAATCAGGACAGAATGCAAGACTTGCCGCAAGACTTACTAATTATAAGATTGATATTAAGAGTGAGACGCAGGCAAGAGAGTCAGGCGAATTCGATGAATACTTCGGCGAAGATGAGTATTATTACGAAGACGGTTATTACGGTGAGGATGAAGAATACTATGGTGAAGAATATTCAGAGGATTATGACTATGAATACGAGGATGAGTCTTATGATAATGAAGCGGTAGCTACCGAAGAGGAGCCACAAGAGACTGCATCTGAGACGGACGGTTCCGATGAAGAATAAAGCGCTTTCAATGATAGGCTTATGTGCAAAGGCGAGAAGACTTGTAAGCGGTGAATATGCGGTAGATAAGTCAATTAAAACAGGTACTGCCTATCTTGTAATTGTAGCAGGAGATGCATCAGATAACACTAAGAAGAGCTTTGGTGATTCTTGCAAATATTACAATACGCCGATAGTCATTTTCGGAACAAAGGAAGAATTGGGTAAAGCCTTAGGCAAAGAATTCCGTGCATCAATTGCAATTACGGATGAAAATTTTGCTAAAGGTATAATGGATAAGATAAACGACACTCATAAGAAAGAGGTGAGCTAATATGGCTAAAGTCAGAGTATATGAATTAGCTAAAGAATTAGAGGTAGAGTCCAAAGAAATCGTTGCTTTGCTTGCTAAAAAGGGTATGGAAGTAAAAAGCCAAAGCGGACTTGAAGAGGATATATGTAATGAGGTAAGACAAGCATTAAAAGGGTCTGTCTCTAAAGAAGAGGTAAAAGAAGAAGTCAAAAAAGAGGTTAAAAAGGCAGCAAAAGCTGCAAAGGAAAAGGCAGAAAAGGTTGCTAAAAAGCCTGCGGAGAAAGCAACTGTCAAGAAAGAAGGTGCAAAGGATGCTTCAGGTGCGCCTAAGAAGAAAAAGTCAGTTGTATTTAATCTGAATAATTCGTCTGCAGGCGGTAACAGAAGACCACGTGGTGACGGAAGAGATTCAAGACGCCCAAGACCTGGTCAAAGTGGTGAACAAAGAAGAGGTCCGATTCGTGTAAGAGACGGAGTTGAAGCGCCTTCTGTAGTAAGAGCGAGAAGAGAAGCTGAAGAAGCAAGAAGACGCGAGGCTGATGGTGCGGCAAATGCTCCTGTGTCAAGACCTAATATTAATGACAGAAAGCCTGAACGAGGTGAGGATAATAAGGCAAGAGGGGCAAGACCGGAGAAGGTTGAGCGTCGTAATGTCTATAAGGATGCACCCAAGGCAAAGGTTAACAATGACGGTGCTCCGGAATCAGGCAAGCCTAATACAAGAAGGAATCAAAAGCCTGCTAAAAGAGGTGGAAGAGATAACGACAGACTTGGTAAGAAGGAAGAGAACTACCGTAATTTAGAGAAGAACGGTGGTGTTAAGCCTAAGAAGCCACAGAAGAAGGCATTTGAAAAGAGTGATGAGATTCGCTCAGTAGCAATTCCTGAAAGACTTACAATCCGTGAATTTTCGGATCGTATCAAGGTACCTGCTTCTGATATTATTAAGAAGCTATTCCTTAAAAATATACTTGTTACCGTTAACCATGATATCGAGTATGATCAGGCAGAGGAAATTGCGCTTGAGTATAATATCATTACGGAAGTAGAAGAGAAGGTTGATGTTATAGCAGAACTCTTAAAAGAAGAAGAGGATGATCCAAAGACACTTAAGAGTCGTCCACCTGTAGTCTGCGTAATGGGTCACGTTGATCATGGTAAGACATCGCTTCTTGATGCCATTCGTGATACTAAGGTAACAGACAGAGAGGCCGGTGGTATTACACAGCATATCGGTGCTTATATGGTGCCTGTCGGTGACCAGAAGATTACGTTCTTGGATACTCCGGGTCATGAGGCATTCACCGCTATGCGTATGCGTGGTGCAAACTCTACTGATATTGCAATTCTTGTAGTTGCGGCTGATGATGGTGTTATGCCACAGACGGTAGAGGCTATTAACCATGCCAAGGCAGCTGATATTGAGATAATTGTTGCAATTAATAAAATTGATAAGGCAGGCGCCAATATTGAGAGAGTTAAGCAGGAATTATCAGAATATGAGCTTATTCCCGAAGATTGGGGCGGTAATACTGTATTTTGTCCCGTATCAGCTCACACAGGTGAGGGAATTGATAACTTATTGGAAATGATACTTCTCACGGCAGAAGTGTTAGAGCTTAAGGCTAATCCTAAGAGAAATTCAAGAGGTCTTGTTATTGAGGCTAAGCTTGATAAGGGAAGAGGTACGGTAGCAACTGTACTTGTTCAAAAGGGTACACTTAAAGTCGGAGATCCGATTGCAGCCGGTGCATCCTACGGTAAGGTAAGGGCAATGGTTGATGAAAACGGCAAGAGACTTAAATCCGCGGGACCATCTACGCCTGTGGAGATAATAGGTCTTTCTGAAGTACCTAATGCAGGTGAGATATTCATGTCTATGGACTCTGAAAAGGAGGCCCATAACTTTGCTGACACATTTGTTACAGAAAGTAAGAATAAGCTTGTTGAGGATTCCAGAGTTAAGATGTCACTTGATGACCTGTTCTCTCAGATTCAGACAGGTAATCTTAAGGAGCTTAATCTTATTGTTAAGGCAGATGTACAAGGCTCGGTTGAAGCTGTGAAGCAGTCGCTTGTTAAATTAAGTAATGATGAGGTTGTTGTTAAGGTTATTCACGGCGGTGTAGGTGCCATTAATGAAAGTGATGTTATCTTAGCATCGGCAAGTAATGCTATTATTATCGGATTTAATGTACGTCCCGATGCAATAGCTAAGGAGACATCTGACAGAGAAGGTGTTGAGATTAAGCTGTACAAGGTAATCTACAATGCTATCGAAGATGTCGAGGCTGCCATGAAGGGTATGCTTGATCCTGAATATGAAGAGCAGGTTATCGGTCATGCCGAGATTCGTCAGATATTTAAATCATCAGATGTTGGTAATATTGCAGGCTCATATGTACTTGACGGTCGTATGGAAAGAGGCTGTAAGGTTAGAATTAATCGTGGCGATGATATGATATTTGAAGGTGATCTTGCTTCGCTTAAGAGATTCAAGGATGATGTTAAGGAAGTTAAAGCCGGATATGAGTGTGGTCTCGTGTTCGAGGGCTTCGATGCCATTCAAGAGGAAGATGTTGTTGAAGCATATATTATGGTAGAGGTTGCCAGATAACACATTATAATAGGAAGAAACTAATTAAGGTGCACCATGAAAAAGAGAAGTGTTAAAAATACACGTATTAACGAAGAAGTAATGCGTGAACTGTCTAATATAATTAGAAGTGATGTTAAAGATCCCAGAGTTAGTTCGCTTACAAGTGTTGTTGCAGTTGAGGTGGCACCCGATCTTAAGACGGCTAAGGCATATATCAGTGTACTCGGTGATGAAACGGATGCTGATAAGACATTAGAGGGGCTTAAATCAAGTGCCGGATACATCAGACATAAGCTTGCTGAGAATATTAATCTCAGGAATACGCCGGAGATTAAGTTTATTATGGATCAATCCATAGAATATGGTGTTAGAATGAGTCATTTAATTGATGAAGTTAATGGAAATAAATAAGTTTTGTACGTTAGCAACCATACCCCGCCACTAAAATGTGGTATGTCTTGCTAACGTACAATGGAGCGGTTGTATTCAATGTTCTCATGACTTGTGGAAAGAATAGGAGAGATTATGTTCGATTTACATAATAACTTAAAAGAAGTGAAGACTGTAGCAATAATGGGTCACGTTCGTCCGGATGGCGATTGTGTGGGTTCGTGTCTTGGACTTTATAATTATATTATTAATAATTATAAAGGAATTAAGGTAGATGTATATCTTAATCCAATTCCTTCATGCTTTAGTATATTGCAGGGCGCTAAGCAAATTGTTCACTATACGGGGTTTGATTTAGTAGAAGATATTGACGAATTCCCGAAGCATATTCAAGGTTCTTATGTTAACAAAGAGCCATATGACTTGGCGTTTGCACTTGACTGCGGTAATAAGGGAAGATTAGGTCCGGCATATTCTGTTTTCAAAAATGCGAAGAAGACATTATGCGTAGACCATCATGTAGGTGATGGCGGATTTGCGGATGAAGAATATATAATAGAAGATTACAGCTCTACATGCGAGCTTCTGTATAATTTATTCGATTATGAGAAGATTGATAAGTCAGCTGCAGAATGTCTGTATACAGGCATCGTGACTGATACCGGCGTATTTCAATATGATTGCACAACTGTCGATACGATGTGCGCAGCCGGCAAATTAATGGATAAGGGAATTGATTTTTCGTTTTTAATTGAGCATTGCTTTTTTGAAAAGACATATGTCCAACAGCAAGCGCTTGGAAGAGCAATTCTTAAATCTAAAAGAGTATATGATGATAAGATTATTTATTCATATATTGATGCTGACGAGATGGAAGAGCTTGGGTTAGATACCAAGGATTTTGAAGGAATATGTGAAACTCTTCGTGAGACAAGAGGAGTGGGAGTTGCATTTTTTATGTATAGACAGCCTGACGGTAGAATCAAAGGCTCGTTTAGAGGTGCAACAGATGTTGATTTATCCAAGGTAGCGGGACGACTTAATGGTGGTGGTCATAAGAAGGCTGCCGGATTCAGTCTTGATAATATTCCGATGGAAGAAGCTGAGGATATTGTGTTGAAGGAATTAATTAAAGGTTTCGAAGATAGATAGAACATGAAGTCGGGAATAATTAATATATATAAAGAAAAGGGCTTTACCAGCTTTGATGTGGTAGCGAAGCTTAGAGGCATACTTCATATTAAGAAGATTGGTCATACAGGAACTCTTGATCCTCAGGCGTCAGGAGTTCTTCCTATATGTATAGGAAAAGCGACAAAGGTTTCATCCATGCTTCTTGATACAGATAAGTCATATGATGTTACTATGCTTTTGGGTAGGTCTACCGACACCTATGATATTTGGGGTAAGACGATTGAAGAGCGAGAGGTATCATGTACGCCCCAAGAAGTACAAGATGTTATTGATACATTTGTGGGAGAGATTGAACAGGTTCCGCCGATGTATTCTGCAATTAAAGTAAATGGCAAAAAATTATATGAGCTTGCCAGAGCAGGTAAAGTAATTGAAAGAAAATCCAGAAGAATTACTATATATAATGAAGAAACTCATTCAATAAAGCTTCCGAGAGTGAAAATGAGTATTGATTGTTCTAAGGGAACATATATAAGAAGCTTATGTAATGATATTGGTGAAAAGCTTGGTTGCTTAGGCTGCATGGAGGAGTTAACAAGAACTCGCGCCGGAATTTTCAAAATTGAGGATGCATTATTGTTAAGCGAGATAGAAGAGCTTACAAGAAATGATAGAATAGAAGAAGCAATTTTACCGGTTGATGAGATATTTTCTTCGTACCCTAAGTGTAACATATTGGACAGTTTTGAGAAAATGTCAATTAATGGCGCTAAGCTACCTGTCGAGAATGCGGTTGAAGGTAAAATCAACCAAAATGAGAGCAATTTTTACCGTTTATATTTGATGGATGGTACTTTTTTGGGCCTATATAGACGTGATGGGAGCATGCTTGTTCCGGAGAAAATGTTTTATGAAGATATTTAATTCCATTGATGAATTTAATCTTGAATGTGACACGGCAGTAACAATCGGTAAGTTTGACGGATTGCATCGAGGTCACAAGATATTATGTGAGAACCTTTTTGCGCTAGAGAAGAAAGAAGGTCTTACTTCGCTTGCTATTTCTTTTGTTGATCCGCCGATTAGTATTGTGCACGGGGTGAATGATAAGAAGATTGTAACCAATGAAGAGCGAAGGTCACTTATCAGGGATGCCGGCATCAGTGTTTTTGTTGAAATTCCTTTTGATGAGCAAATAATGAAAACTGAGCCTGGGGATTTTATTAAGCTGCTTGCTGAAAAGCTTAATATGAAATATCTCATTGTCGGTTCCGATTTTAAATTCGGATATAAAGGCGCCGGTGATGTTAAGCTTCTTAAAGAGCTGTCTAAGGAAATGAGCTTTTCGCTTAAGGTCATTGATAAGGTGAAGGACGATAATATAGACATCAGCTCTACGAGAATAAGAGATGAGATTAAGAAGGGCCACATCAAAAAAGCCAATCAATTGATGGGGCGAAATTATTTTATCTATGGTGAAGTGGTCTACGGAAGACAAATCGGGCAAAAGATTGACTTCCCCACAATTAATATCAAACCATCAAAGGATAAGCTTATTCCTTCCAACGGCGTATACATAAGTGTTGTTCAGATTGGAAAGAACATTTACCAGGGAATAACAAATATCGGAATAAGGCCTACCTTCGATGACGGTGACGAGCTTAGCATCGAAACACATATTTTCAATTTCGATTCTAATGTCTACGGCAAAGAGGTTAAGATTGTTTTCTTGGAAGAAATGCGCGGAGAAATCAAATTTAATTCCGCAGAAGAATTAAAGGAACAGCTTGTGAAGGATAAGAATCGCGGAATGGATTTTTTTACTAATGAACATGTTAAGTAAATGTTACATTCGACATTTTTGCTTTACAGAAATATTACAAAAATATGTTGACAAGTTAAAATTCTGCTGATATACTCGATTACACTTAACGTAAGGAGTGTCGCGCCATTTTGGTTCGTGCATAGCACGAAGGCGCTCCACGTGCAGTCACTCGGCAAGCCGAGTAACAGCGTATAATGATTGTGCCATGTGCACTTGAGGAGGAATCATGAAGAAGAATAACATTGTTAATGCAGTAATCGTTGCTGTAGCGGGTTTTGTGATGGTTACGGGTTCTATTGTAGCCTATGAAAGTCAAGAAAATAACAACAATTTGACGACGGCAGGTGTGTTCAATTATACATCAGCTGATTATGCATCAAGTGGCACTGTTCAAGCGGTTGAAGATACGGTAACAGTTGCAGATGCGAATGTTGTTACTACGGCAGCAAGGAATACATACGGCTACAATAATTTAGGTATGTCGAATGTATCCGATAAGCTTAACGTCAGAGCAGATGCTTCAACTGATTCCGATATAGTAGGTGTTATGCCCGGTGATGCGGCATGCGAGATAATAGAGCAGAACGGTGATTGGTATCATATCAAGTCCGGCGATGTTGAAGGATATTGCTTAGGCGAGTATATCGTTACCGGTGAAGAAGCGCTTAACAAAGCGGATGAGGCGGTTGCCAATAAAGCTACTGTTAACTGTGATTCGTTAATTATGAGAGATGCTCCGACGACTGAAGGTGGCGTGGTTGAGACGATTTCTCATGGTGAAAAGGTTACTGTTGTTGAACAATTAGACGGTTGGGTTAAGGTTGTAGACGATAACAAAGAAGGCTATTGCTCTGCAGATTATGTAACTGTCGGCGAAGAGCTTGCAACAGCGTCTTCAAAAGAGGCTTCAAACGGCGGTGATTCAGTAGTTTCCAATGCGCTTCAGTATGTAGGCGGTCGTTATGTATGGGGTGGAGAATCGCTTAAGAGCGGTGTGGATTGCTCCGGATTTACGATGAAGATATATGAGCAGTATGGTATTTATTTACCGCACAGTGCTGATGCTCAGAAGAGCTACGGTACAAGAGTAGCGAGTCTTTCGGAAGCACAGCCCGGCGACCTTGTCTTCTACGGAAGTGGCGGATATGCAAGCCATGTAGGTATTTATATGGGTGACGGTCAGCTGGTTCATGCATCCTCTGCAAGGACAGGTATTAAGGTGAGCAATGCATCTTACCGTACACCGATAGCAATTCGTAGATTATTATAATATGTGAAATGTTAATGTATTAGGGAGTATTACGTAGGGATTTAAGGCTTTGTCTTAAGTCCCTTTTGTTTTATAAAATAATTCCTTTACACGTAGACATAATTGTGATAGTATATTACTTGGTGCGTAAAAGTCGTTTAACGCCGTAACTACCTATATTCGGTTAACGGATAACTCCGACCTTTAGCTGGATACAGGCCATAATCAATTTAGGAGGAACAATAATGATTACAAAAGAGAAAAAGCAAGCAATTATCAATGAGTATGCTGTAAAGCCCGGTGACACAGGTTCGCCTGAGGTACAGGTTGCTGTACTTACAGCCAGAATTCAGGAGCTTACAGAGCATTTGCAGGAGAATCCTAAGGATCATCACAGTAGACGTGGTCTGCTTAAGATGGTTGGTAAGAGACGTAACCTCTTAGGATACCTTAAGGATAAAGACATCGAGAGATATCGTTCACTTATTGAGCGTCTTGGTTTGAGAAAGTAATTTAATTAACAGAGCGGAGTATTCCGCTCTGTTTGTAGTGTAGGGAGTTATTCGAAGCCACTAATAAGCGCACCGTTGATGCATTTATTAGTAGTTTCGGCTCCTTACAAGAATTTAAGGAGGATATTTATGAAAACTTACACAATGGAACTTGCCGGTAGAACTCTTAGAGTAGATATCGACAGAGTCGCAAAGCAGGCTAACGGAGCCGCATTTATTCAGTATGCTGATACTACTGTATTATCAACAGCCACAGCATCTGATAAGCCGAGAGAAGGAATTGATTTCTTCCCTCTTAGCGTAGAATTCGAAGAGAAGCAATATTCTTGCGGTAAAATCCCCGGTGGATTTAACAAGAGAGAAGGCAAAGCATCTGAGAATTCAGTGCTTACAGCTCGTGTTATTGACAGACCTATGAGACCATTATTCCCTAAGGATTATCGTAATGACGTAACACTTAACAATCTTGTTTTAAGTGTTGACCCTAAGGCAAGACCTGAGATTGTGGCTATGCTCGGTACGGCAATTGCGACATCTATTTCCGATATACCATTTGACGGTCCATGCTCGATGACACAGATGGGTATGATTAACGGTGAATTTATCGTCAATCCGTCTCAGGAAGAGTGGGCTAAGGGAGACCTTAAGCTTACGGTAGCTTCAACTCGTGAGAAGGTTATCATGATTGAAGCCGGTGCTAATGAGATTACCGAAGATAAGATGATTGAAGCAATTTACAAGGCTCATGATGTTAACCTTGAGATTATCAAGTTCATTGATGAGATAGTTGCTGAGGTTGGAAAGCCTAAGCATTCATATACAAGCTGCGCCATTCCGGAGGAAATGTTCGATAAGATTAAAGAAATCGTACCTCCTCAAGAGATGGAAAATGCAGTATTTACTGATGAGAAGCAGGTTAGAGAAGAGAACATCAAGGGCATTACAGAGAAGCTTGAAGAAGCATTTGCCGATAACGAAGAATGGCTTGAGGTTCTTGGTGAAGCCATCTATCAGTATCAGAAGAAGACAGTTCGTAAGATGATTCTTAAGGACCATAAGCGTCCTGACGGTCGTAAGATTGATGAAATCAGACCGCTTAGTGCTGAGGTTGATTTGGTGCCGAGAGTTCACGGTAGTGCAATGTTTACACGTGGTCAGACACAGATTTGCGATATCGTTACATTGGCTCCGCTTTCTGAAGCACAGCGTATTGATGGTCTTGATGAAAATGTTGTAGAGAAGCGTTACATGCATCACTATAATTTCCCGTCATATTCTGTAGGTGAGACAAAGCCTTCACGTGGTCCGGGACGTCGTGAGATTGGTCATGGTGCGTTAGCTGAGCGTGCACTTATTCCGGTGCTTCCTTCAGTAGAGGAATTCCCATATGCTATTCGTGCAGTATCAGAGACATTTGAATCTAACGGTTCTACATCAATGGCTTCAACATGTGCGTCATGTATGTCACTTATGGCTGCAGGTGTACCGATTAAGAAAATGGTAGCAGGTATCTCATGTGGTCTTGTTACAGGTGATACAGATGATGATTACCTTGTACTTACAGATATTCAGGGACTTGAAGATTTCTTCGGTGATATGGACTTCAAGGTAACAGGTACTAAGGACGGCATTACGGCAATTCAGATGGATATTAAGATTCACGGTCTTACACGTCCTATCGTAGAAGAAGCTATAAGACGCACCAGAGAAGCCAGATTCTTTATTATGGATACTTGTATGAGCAAGGCTATTTCCGAGCCGAGACCGGAAGTTAACGAGTATGCACCTAAGATTATCCAGATTACGATTGATCCCGATAAAATCGGTGATGTTGTCGGTCAGCGCGGTAAGACAATTAATGAGATTATTGACAGAACGGGAGTTAAGATGGATATTTCCGATGAAGGAAATGTATCAATCTGCGGTACTGATAAGGCCAAGATGGAAGATGCTAAGAAGATGGTTGAGATTATTACTACTGATTATGAGAAGGGTCAGATCCTTGAAGGTAAAGTAGTATCTATCAAGGACTTCGGTGCATTCATCGAATTTGCTCCGGGTAAGGAAGGCATGGTACATATCTCTAAGATTGCTCATGAGAGAATTAATCATGTTGAGGATGTTTTGACACTTGGCGATAAGGTTAAGGTAAAGTGCCTCGGTGAAGATAAGATGGGCAGAATCAGCTTCAGTATCAAGGATGCCGAATAATTCACTATATATGGTGCAAAATATATAGAATTCGACATAAACCACAAGATTTTGTATTTACCTCTTGAAATTCCACTATATTTTGTTATAATAGCAAAAGTGGGATTTTAGGAGAGTGAATTATGGAATTGAATTTTAAATTACAACAGTTTGAAGGACCGCTTGATTTGTTATTGCATCTTATCGATAAGAATAAGATTGATATCTATGATATTCCTATCGTTGAGATTACCGCTCAATACATGGATTACCTTAACGCAATGCGAAAGGCCGATCTTGATATTATGAGTGAGTTTCTTGTGATGGCGGCAACACTTCTCAAAATAAAGTCTAAAATGCTTCTTCCGCCCGAAGAGACAGAAGAGGATGAAGAAGAAGATCCGAGAGCTGAGCTTGTTAAACAACTTTTAGAATACAAGATGTATAAATGTATTGCATCGGAATTATCTGACAGACAGCAGGATGCAGGTAATATATTTTTCAAGGTACCTACCATACCTGATGAGGTACTTAAGTATGAAGAGCCGATTAATCTTGAAGAGATAATGGCTGATGTTACCTTAAGCAAGCTTAATGCAATATTCAATTCAGTAATTAAGAGACAAGAAGATAGAGTAGATCCGGTCAGATCTAAATTCGGCAAGATTGAGAGAGAAGAGATATCTCTCGAAGAGAAGATGAATTACATGCTTGATTTTGCCAAGAATAACCGTACATTCAGCTTTAGACAGTTGCTTAACGGTACAAGAAGTAAAATGGAAACCATTGTTACATTTCTTGTAATACTGGAGATGATGAAGGCCGGACAGATATTTATCGTGCAAGATAATACATTTGACGATATACAGATAGAATCCAAGATGGTAGCGTAGGAGCTTTGTATGGATGTTAAATCAATGGAATCAATAATTGAAGGCATCTTATTTACCATGGGTGAATCTGTGGAGCCTAATAAGATTGCTAAGGCGCTATCTACAGATGAAGAGGAAGTCAAGACGGATGACGTTATTCGGTGCTTAGATGATATGGCAAAGCGCTTCGAAGAAGAGAATCGTGGCATTCGATTAATGAAGCTCGATAATTCCTATCAGATGTGTACATCGCCCGAGATTTATGAATATCTTATTAAGATTGCTAAGCAACCCAAGAAATACACGCTTACGGAAGTGTTAATGGAGACACTTTCGATTATTGCATATAAACAACCTGTTACTAAGTCAGAGATTGAGAAGATTCGCGGTGTTGACTGTGGTCATGCGGTTAATAAGCTACTTGAATACAATCTCGTAGAAGAGGTAGGTCGACTTGATGCACCGGGAAGGCCGATGCTTTTTGGTACAACAGAGGCTTTCTTAAGGTCATTTGGTGTTTCATCAATTGAAGAATTGCCGCAGCTTAATCCTGTTCAGATTGAAGAATTTAAGCAGGAAGCCGAAGAAGAGGCTAGGCAGGTTGAGGTTAAAGTATAATATCTTGATATTAAGATACGGAGGTTTTCTATGGCAAGTAAAGCCCGAACAATGATTAATGATTTGTTAGACGATAATAGCTTCGTAGAATTTGGCGAAGCTGTTACAGCAAGAAGTACAGACTTTAATGATTTAGAGCCGAAAGAGGCCAGTGATGGTGTTATCACGGGTCACGGACTGATTAATGATAGTCTTGTATTTGTATATGCACAGGATGCAAGTGTGCTTGGCGGTACAATCGGTGAGATGCATGCTAAGAAGATAGCAAAGCTCTATGATATGGCTACCAAAGTAGGTGCGCCTGTGGTAGGACTCATTGATTCTAACGGCGTTAGACTATATGAAGCGATGGATTCCATTGAAGCAATCGGTGATATAATAAGCCTTGCGTCATCTGCTTCCGGAGCAATCGCCCAGGTACTTGCTATAGCAGGTAATTGCGGTGGCGGTCTTAATGCACTTGCCGCGCTTAATGATTATGTGATTATGTGCGAGGATGCGCATATGTTCATTAATTCTCCCGATACAATTGATAATAATTATACTGATAAGCTTGATACTTCATCAGCACAGTTTAGATATGAGTCGGGATGTATTGATGCGATATGCTCTGTTGATGAGATTCCCGAGCTTATAAGAGATTATCTTGATGTTGCTCCACACAATAACACGGAGTCGGGATATATTGATGAATTTACAGAGGATGATTTTAATAGGGCAGTTGATTACAACAGTGACGATAATGTAAAGACGCTTATAACCGAGATTGCCGATGATAACTTCTTTGTTGAAACAAAGAGTGGCATTAAGGATGTCGTTACGGGACTAATAAGATTGGCAGGTCAGTCTGTGGGCGTAGTAGCAAACGGTACTGATGAAGAAAGCTCAAGACTTAATGTAAACGGTGCCTATGAGATGGCTGATTTTGTAAGCTATTGTGATGCATTCGGCATTCCGATTCTTACAATAACCAATATGGATGGGTTTGAATGCGACCTTAATACAGAGAGACACATGGGCGATGCATTAGCGAAGCTTGCAATTGCTTTATCAAGTGCAGATGTTCCGAAGGTGAATTTGATTGTCGGCAAGGCAGTGGGAAGTGGATATATATTTATGAATTCCAAATCGCTTGGTGCTGATTTGGTATACGCTTATCCGGGTGCTGACATGACGCTTATGGATGAGCGCAAGATCGCTAAGATTCTAAGCGATAACGGCTCAGACATTAACGAGATAGAATCATTGTATCGTGAGAATAACAGTGGTATTGACAATGCAGCAAGACGAGGCCTTGTTGACAGAATCATTAATCCTGCCGACAGTAGGAAATACTTAATAGATGCATTTGAAATACTATATTCTAAGAACAGATATACAGATATTAAGAAGCACAGTGCTAAATAGTGAGGAAGACGAATAAAATGAAAAAGGTTGTAAGGTATATAAGCCTTATTTCGCTTTGCGTGATGATAATCTTTGCACTTACTGCCTGTGGTGGTAACAAAGACGAGGCTAAGCTGGAGAATGCAAAGCAAAGCTTAGAGCAAAGCATGATGTCCTTTGCAGTTGAATTAGAGAATTTCAGAGGACTTAGCGATGCCGAGATAAGTGCTTATAACAGTTCACTTGAAAAATATGTCAAAAGTAATGCGTTAACCGAAGAACAAGCCAAGATGAATGAAGAGGTTATTAGCGAATGGCATAAGATAGAAGGCGATTTGGGTGCGTTCAAGGGATTCGGTGATTTCGAATTTGATTCGGCCGGTAAGACATATACGGCAACACTTACCGTTAATTACGAGAAAAGAGACACTCATCTTGTATATGTAATATCTAAGAAGGATTTCGAGGTTACAGGTGCCAATGTTGAGATTGTTTATACATTTGGCGAGAAGATGCAAAAAGCCGGAATGAACACTCTTATGGGAATATGTATAGTGTTCGTAATGCTTGTGCTTATGTCTCTGGTTATATGTGCTTTTAACCTAATACCTTATTTTAGAGAGAAATACAGCAAGAGAAAAGAAGAAAAGAGAATTGACATCTCAAAGCTTGAGGGCGATGATGATGTGGGTGTAGCCGAAGAGGTTACGGATAATAAGGAGCTTATCGCAGTAATAGCCGCAGCCATTGCTGCATCAACCGGTCGCTCGACTGATGATTTTGTTGTAAGAAGTGTTAGAAGACGCAGATAAATGATATATTCATGGAGGATGTAAGATGAAAGAATATACAATTACAGTTAACGGAACTAAGTATGACGTTAGTGTAGAAGAGAAGGGTGGAAGCTCTATGCCAAGTGCTCCCACGCCGAGAAGAGAAGCAAAGAAAGCAACAAGTGCGCCTGCGGGAGGAGACGGCGATATTAAGATTGAAGCCGGCGCTGCAGGTAAAGTGTTCAAGATAGAGAAGCACATCGGAGATAGCGTTAAATCAGGAGAGACAGTGCTTGTACTTGAGGTTATGAAGATGGAGACACCTGTTGTTGCACCTAAGGATGGTACTATTGCATCATTGTCTGTATCAGAGGGTGATTCGGTTGAGGCCGGTGCGTTATTAGCTACTATGAACGAGTAATTAAGTGAGGCTACAAAATGGATTACGTTTTAGATACTTTATCTAATTTACTTCATTCGACAGCATTTTTTAATCTGACTGTCGGTAATTTCATAATGATTGCGGTGGCATGTGTGTTCTTGTATCTTGCTATTGCTAAGGGATATGAACCGCTTCTTTTAGTACCGATTGCATTTGGTATGCTGCTGGTTAATATCTATCCTGACATTATTGCGGCTCCGGCGGAGACAAGTAATGGTGTCGGTGGACTTTTGTATTATTTCTATTCACTTGATGAATGGTCTATCTTACCTTCTCTTATTTTCTTGGGAGTAGGTGCGATGACTGACTTTGGTCCGTTAATTGCCAATCCTATAAGCTTCTTACTCGGAGCTGCTGCACAGATTGGTATATTCTTAGCATATCTTATGGCTATTATGTTTGGATTTTCGGATGAGGCGGCTGCTGCTGTATCAATTATCGGTGGCGCTGACGGTCCGACGTCAATTTTCCTGGCCGGCAAATTAGGTCAGACGGCATTGATGGGACCTATTGCCGTGGCTGCATATTCATATATGTCACTTGTGCCGATTATTCAGCCGCCGATTATGAAGCTGCTTACAACTAAGCGTGAAAGAGCAATTCACATGGAACAGCTTCGCGATGTGTCAAAGCTTGAGAGAATTCTGTTTCCTATAATTGTTACAATAATTGTCTGTCTTGTACTTCCGACTACAGCACCACTTGTTGGTATGTTGATGCTCGGTAACTTGTTTAGAGAGAGTGGAGTTGTAAGACAGTTAACTGAGACAGCAAGTAATGCACTTATGTACATTGTAGTAATTCTTCTTGGTACTTCTGTGGGCGCATCTACAAGTGCTGAAGCATTCCTTAATGTATCAACTATCAAGATTGTTGTTCTCGGTCTTATAGCCTTTGTATGTGGTACTGCCGGAGGCGTATTGCTTGGTAAGCTGCTATGCTTAATTACCAAGGGTAAGATTAATCCGCTAATCGGCTCTGCCGGCGTATCTGCCGTGCCTATGGCGGCGCGTGTATCGCAGAAGGTCGGTGCGGAGGAGGATCCGACTAACTTCCTGCTTATGCATGCGATGGGGCCTAACGTGGCAGGTGTAATAGGAACTGCCGTTGCCGCCGGTGTATTTATGGCGATATTCGGCGTTTAGCCATCTGAATGGCTGTATAATAAATAAAAGGAGACTAACTATGTCCGGTGTAAAAATCACAGAAACAATACTTCGTGACGCTCATCAGTCACTTATTGCAACAAGGATGCCTACTGAAGAGATGCTTCCTATTGTTGATAAGATGGATAAAATAGGCTACCATGCCGTAGAATGCTGGGGTGGTGCTACATTTGATGCATGCTTGAGATTCCTTAAGGAGGACCCTTGGGACAGACTTCGTAAGCTTCGTGACGGATTTAAGAACACCAAGCTTCAAATGCTTTTCAGAGGTCAGAATATCTTAGGATATAAGCCGTATGCTGATGATGTGGTTGAGTATTTCGTTCAGAAATCAATTGCTAACGGAATTGATATTATTCGTATATTTGACTGTCTTAATGATGTTCGTAATTTACAGACTGCAGTTGATGCTTGTAATAAGGAAAAGGGTCATGCGCAGGTAGCATTATCATATACACTCGGTGATGCATATACACTTGATTATTGGATGGATATGGCAAAGCGTATCGAGGATATGGGCGCCGATTCGATTTGTATCAAGGATATGGCGGGACTTTTAGTGCCTCAGAAAGCAGAAGAATTAATCAGAGCATTAAAGTCTGCTACAAAGCTTCCCGTAGACCTTCATACTCACTATACATCGGGTGTTGCCTCAATGACTTATATGAAGGCTGTAGAGGCAGGATGTGACATCATTGATACTGCTATGAGTCCGTTTGCTCTCGGTACATCACAGCCCGCAACCGAGGTTATGGTGGAAGCATTCAAGGGAACTGAGTTTGATACGGGACTTGACCAGAATAAGCTTGCTGAGATAGCTGATTATTTCAGACCTTACAGAGAACAGTGCTTGAAGGATGGACTTCTTAATCCTAAGGTACTTGGAGTTAACATTAATACACTTCGTTATCAGGTGCCGGGCGGTATGCTTTCTAACCTGCTTAGTCAGTTATCTGAGCAAGGTAAAGAAGACAAGTTTGAAGAAGTTCTTGCTGAGGTGCCAAGAGTACGTAAAGACTTAGGTGAGCCGCCGCTTGTTACACCTTCTTCACAGATTGTAGGTACACAGGCTGTATTTAATGTCCTTATGGGCGAGAGATACAAGGTTGCTACCAATGAGACTAAGGATATTCTCCTTGGTAAATACGGTCAGACGGTTAAGCCGTTTAATCCTGAGATAGTTGATAAGGTTTTAGGTGAAGATAAGAAGAATGCTATTACATGCAGACCGGCTGATTTATTGGATCCGCAGCTTGATAGCATTGAAGAAGAGATGAAAGAATATAAATTGCAGGACGAAGACGTATTGTCTTATGCGTTATTCCCTAAGGTTGCTATGGAGTTCTTTAAGTATAGGGAGGCGCAGAGAGATAAGGTTGATATGAATATGGCCGATACTAAGAACAAGGCTTATCCTGTATAATTAAAATTTCTATCCCCGACGTCCTGTCGGGGATTTTCCTGTTATATTAATCACTAACATATTCTAGCGTTTGACAAAAGCTTAGCATATAATATATAGATGACACATAGCATGCCAAGAATTAAGTGATTAGATATGTAAAAGGCTACGTATATAATCTTCGAACAAAACGTAGCCATTATTATAAAATGAGGTTAGATATGTCCAAAGTAATAATAATCGGCGCCGGGGCCGCGGGGATGATGGCGGCAGTGGCGGCCGTTCGTAATGAGAATGATGTAATTATATATGATGGCAATGAGAAGGTCGGTAAGAAGATGTATATTACCGGCAAGGGTCGCTGTAATCTGACTAATGCCTGTGATATCAGTGACTATTTCGATAATATCGTGTCGAATGATAAGTTTTTGTATTCTGCGCTGTATGGATATACCAATGATGATGTTATTAGCTTTTTTGAGGAAAACGGCTGTCCGATTAAGGTTGAGCGCGGCAACAGAGCATTTCCGAGAAGTGACAAGTCATCGGATGTTATTAAGACGTTAGAGAAGTATCTTAGAAGTCATGGTGTTAAGATAGTGCTTAATACTAAGGTTGATAAGATATTGGTTGAGAATGGTAAGGTTAGCTTTGTCAAGCTTTTTGATGGTCGCAAGGATAAGGCTGATAAGGTTATTCTTGCTACCGGCGGATTGTCGTATAAGACTACGGGCTCAACGGGTGATGGGCTACGTATAGCTAAAGAGCTGGGGCATACAATCACGTCATGCAGACCGGCGCTTGTACCCCTTAATGTCAAGGAAGATTATGTTAAGGCTATGCAGGGTCTTTCTTTAAGAAATGTGAATTTATTATTTTTTAACGGTAAGAAGCGTTTGTTTGATGATTTTGGGGAAATGCTTTTCACGCATTTCGGCGTCAGTGGGCCGCTTGTTCTCAGTGCAAGCAGTGTAATTGGAAGATACATAACTGATGCGCCCAAGGGAGTATCTGATATTAAGGGAGTAATCGATTTAAAGCCTGCTTTAACCGATAAGCAGCTTGATGATAGAATTCTAAGAGACATAGAGGCTAATAAGAATAAGGAGATTAAATACCTTATATCGGGCCTCGTTCCCAATAAGATGGTTGATGTAATTTTGAATCTGTTAAATGTTAATCAACACCTTAAGCTTAATGAGCTAACGAAGGAGCTTAGAGGCAAGCTTGTTCAATTGCTTAAAGAATTCACATTTACCATAACAGGGTTAAGAGATTATAATGAGGCAATTATTACGCAGGGAGGAGTTTCTGTGGATGAAATTAATCCATCTACAATGGAGTCGCTTCTTGTTAAGGGGCTTTATTTTGCGGGGGAGGTTATTGACATTGATGCTTTGACAGGCGGTTTTAATATGCAATTGGCGTTCTCAACGGGACACTTGGCCGGGGATGATTGATTTAGATGACATACCTCGGTCTTTTTTATTTGCAAAGAATTTATCCTTATTGTAAAATACTCACAAGTTTAATAAGTAATAATCGGAGGAAGAAGTTATGAGTATGAATGTAGCTATAGACGGACCTGCCGGTGCCGGCAAGTCAACAATTGCCAAGAAGGTTGCGGCTAAGATGGAGTACATCTATGTTGATACCGGTGCTATGTATCGAAGCCTTGCGCTTTATTTTATTCGTAAGGGTATTAATAAGGATGATGAGGCTAAGATAAGCGAAGCGGTTAAGGAATGCGATGTAACTATCGAATACGAAGACGGTCAGCAACAGGTGCTCCTTAATGGTGAGAATGTTACCGGATTAATAAGAACGGAAGAAGTAGGTAATATGGCATCAAGCTCCAGCACCTATAAGGCTGTAAGAGCTAAGCTTCTTGACCTTCAGCGTAAATTAGCAAGCGAGAATGACGTTATTATGGACGGAAGAGACATCGGTACCGTTATTCTTCCAAATGCTCAGGCTAAGATATTCTTGACGGCATCAGTTGATACAAGAGCTAATCGTCGCTATAAGGAGCTTAAGGATAAAGGAGAATCACCTGATTTAGAAAAGATTAAGAAAGATATTGAAGAGAGAGATTATCGCGATTCTCACAGAGACGAGGCTCCGCTTAAGCAGGCAGATGATGCTGTTTTAGTTGATACATCGGATATGTCAATAGATGAAGTGACAGACAGATTAATTGAGATTATTAAGAGTAAGATATGAAAATAGAAGTTGCCAAAAGCGCCGGATTCTGCTTTGGGGTTGAGCGCGCAATTGATATAGTTAACAATCAAATAAAGCTTAAAGAGGATGATGATAGACCTATTTATACATATGGTCCCATTATTCATAATGACCAGGTTGTTGAAGAGCTTAAGACTAAGGGAGTTAATCCTATTGAACCAAACAGTAATCTGAGTGATTATGAACCGGGCATTATAATAATAAGGTCACACGGCATTACAAGACAAGTACAAGAAGCGCTTGAAGCAAGCGGCTTTGAGATAGTAGATGCAACATGTCCGTTTGTTAAGAAGATTCATAAGACTGTTTTTGAAAAGTCAAAGGAAGGCTACTATATATTGGTAATAGGTAATCCGAATCATCCGGAGGTCGAGGGAATTGTCGGCTGGGTATTAGGAGAGGATGTAAGTGTAATTGCATCGCCTGATGAAGCAAGACATTTTGCATATGAAGGTGGCAAGAAGATATGTGTTGTCAGCCAGACGACATTTAACTATAATAAATTTCAAGTTTGTGTTGAAATCATAAAGCAAAAAGGGTATGATATAATTGCTGTGAATACAATATGTAATGCAACTTCGGTTAGGCAGAACGAAGCAAGAGAGCTTTCTAAGCGGGCTGATATGATGATTGTAATCGGTGGTAAGCATAGCTCTAACACGCAGAAGTTGTACGATATATGTTGTAGTGAATGTGACAAGACTTACTTTATTCAGACCAGAGACGATCTTGATTTGGCGATTGATCAATCCATTGAATGCGTAGGTATTACAGCAGGGGCATCGACGCCCAACAATATTATTGAGGAGGTTCAAAAACAATGTCAGAAAGTTTTGAACAAATGTTAGAGGATTCTTTAAAAATAATAAGAAATGGAGAGACAGTCGAAGGTACCGTTATTAGTGTTAAGCCTGATGAGATCGTTCTTAACATCGGTTATAAGTCTGACGGAATTATTACAAAGCGTGAATATTCCAATGATGATAGCATTGACCTAACAACAGTAGTTAACGAAGGCGATACAATGGAAGCGCTTGTAGTTAAAGTTAATGATGGTGATGGTCAGGTTCTTCTATCATATAAGAGACTTGCTCAGATTAAGGGTAACAAGAAGCTTGAAGAAGCTTATGAGAATCAAACGGTTCTTACCGCTGAGGTTACACAGATACTTAACGGCGGACTTGGTGTTATGGTTGATGAGACAAGAGTATTTATTCCTGCTAGTCTTGTGAGTGATACATTTGTTAAGGACCTTAACCAATACAAGGGACAAGAGATTTCATTTGTTATTACGGAATTTAATCCTCGTAAGCGTAGAATTATCGGTGATCGTAAGCAATTACTCGTAGCTGAGAAGGCAGAGAAGATGGAAGAGCTGCTTTCAACCCTTAAGGTTGGAGATATTATTGAAGGTACAGTTAAGAATGTTACTGATTTCGGTGCATTTATAGACCTCGGCGGAGTTGACGGACTTCTTCATATCTCTGAGATTTCATGGACTCGTATTGAGAACCCTAAGAAGGTATTATCGGTAGGTGATACCGTTAAGGTATTTGTTAAGGATATTAACGGAACTAAGATTGCACTTAGCTGTAAGTTCCCTGATGAAGATCCATGGGCTAATGCTATTAAGAATCATCCTGTCGGTTCTGTTGTTAAGGGTAAGGTTGCAAGAATGACTGATTTCGGTGCATTCGTACAGATTGATGAGAACGTGGATGCATTACTTCACGTATCACAGATTGCAAGAGAGCATATTGCTAAGCCTTCTGACGTGCTTAAGGTTGGTCAAGAGATTGAGGCTAAGGTAACTGAATACAAGGAAGAGGGACATAAGATTTCGCTCAGTATGAAAGCATTACTCGGTGATGATGATAACAGCGCAGATGATGATGCAGATGTTGCTGATGTAGATATTGACAAGGTTGGTCAGGAGCTTGCCAAGGAAGCTGACGCAGAAGAAGCCAAGGCTGAAGAGACTAAGGCAGAAGAGCCTGCTAAGGATACAACTGAAGAGTAATTATAAGGTATTGGGGGATACTTTATGGAAGGTTACGAGAAGTTCAAAACCGATATATATAATTTAACTAAGATTGACCTTAATGCTTATAAAGAACAGCAGATGAAGCGTCGTATTGACAGCCTTATCGGCAAGCATAAGTGTAAGTCCTATACTGATTATGTAGGTATAATTAAGAGCGACAAGGAAGCATTTGAAGAATTTGTAAGCTTTCTGACTATTAATGTGTCCGAATTCTACCGTAATCCGGAGCAATGGAAGCTGTTTGACACAGAATTCATGCCGGAGCTAATTAAGAAGTTCGGACGTAAGCTTAGAGTGTGGTCTGCCGCTTGTTCTACCGGAGATGAGCCGTATTCGCTTGTAATGGCGATGTCTAAGCATCTTGATTTGTCGCAGATTCATATTATCGCAACCGATATTGATAAGCAGATTATAGCGCAGGCTAAGGTTGGCTTATATAATGAGAAGAGCGTTGCGCATGTGCCTGATGAATTCAAGAAGAAGTACTTTACCAAGGTTGGTAAGTCATATCAGATAGATGAGAAGATTAAGAAGTGCGTAGAATTCAGACAGCACAATCTTTTAAGAGATGATTATATTAAGGATTGTGACTTGATTGTATGTCGTAACGTGCTTATCTACTTTACTGATGATGCAAAGTTCGAGGTGTACAGCAAGTTTGCTGATTCACTTAAGAAGACCGGAATTCTCTTTATCGGTAATACTGAGCAGATTATGAATTATGCTACGCTTGGCTATAAGCGCAGATATTCGTTCTACTACGAGAAAGAAAAAGAAAAATACGAAGTAGAGATATAATAGTTATTAGGATATCCTAGGAGTTTCCTAGGATATTTTTGATTATATGCATAATATAATTGGTCATATATATTTTATCTTCTAATGAATTTGATATATCTACGAATTCTGATTTATCCTTATAATCTTTTTTGAATAATTTATCCTCCTCGAACATCGAATTGTTATAAACGGGTAGGAAAAGGCCTTCTTTGGCTATATAGCATGTATCCTTCGTGGCCGGAATTGCTTGCTTTTTGTTGGATGAATTAAGAAGCTGTTTTGGAATTATTATGTCTTCAGTCGTAAGATACATGTAATTCTTATAATCCTTAAGGTAATAATTAAGCTCATCCTTTATAGGCTTTAGCATAATCTTAATAGCATTTCCCTCAAAAATAATATAGTAATATTCAGATTGTAAGCTAAAGCGATTGGGAAGAGTGTAGGTTAAGGACATTAAAGCTGTGATGCTTAAATTCTTTTCATCGAATTGTAGGTTCTTCAAGCTTGAAGTGTCAATATAATCG
>CAJOIL010000013.1 GCA_905234525.1 uncultured Lachnospiraceae bacterium
TATTCGCTTATTATATTGCACACCTTGTTGAATTCTTCGGGCGTGTGGCTTGACTTGCTGGCTACGAGGTAGTACTTGCCATCATGCTTGTTCTTATATAGTGCATTGCGACCGTGATAGAAGTCGCCGAGGACGTTAGCAAGAGCGATAACATCATCAAGTGTATCGAAGACGAATAGCTTAGTGACATCCATTGGTATGTCAAGCTGTGCGTTAAGGCTTCCGTCCTTGTTAAGAACCTCTGTAACCTCTTTGGCCTTCTTGAATAGGTCTATTATATCGCTTGCAGAAGAGCGACGTTCCTCCTCGATGGATTCGTAATCTATATCGCCATCCCAATCCAATAAGTCTTCGTCGTATTCTTCGTCGGTATCGTCTTCCGTGAAACGTGAAAATCTTGTATCTAATTCTTCGGGGAATTCAATCTTGGTAACGATAAGCACAATGCTTTCATCAGATAGCGGAACAGCTTCTATCATAAGAGGTATGTCCTCTGCTTCAAAGCCATACTTGAAGGAGGCCCACTTAAGCATCTCTCTAAAGAGCGCCTTGGCCTTCTCTGTGCCGTAAGCGAGCTCGGTTAGGCTGATATGACGAAGCTCTAAGTCCTGCTTAGTTAGAGTACAACGTATTTGATTGTCGTTGATTTTCTCTATCTTCATATTATACCCCTGATACATTTCTCTTCGTCTTAATTATAAGATACATAAAATGTAATGTCTATCATATTTGATGTCTTTTTTGTGAAATATTTGTATCTAAAGAGGTCTCACAAAATTATAAATAAAAAATAAACTTTATTAACACATTATTAAGACTTTATTAAATTTTTATAAAATTTTGAGGTGTTTTGTTGCAAGTCATAAAACACTTTGATATAAATGCTTTTAGAGATGCTTCTTTCGTATGAAGGAGGCGATACAAATCAATATTTCCGAGAAATTGTCTGAGAAGTATGAAGAGGTCAGAGTAATATATGAATCGACAGCCAGCCTTGTAGTACTCGTAAGACATGTAAAGCTTGATCATGAGCGTATTATCAAGAGAGTTGCCAAGAGCTCTTATGATATGGTAAGTGAGTCAGGTTCTGTTCGAGAGGCATTAATCCTCTTGAATCTTAGACATCCCAATATACCTATACTGTATGATCTTGATGAAGATGAAGATTATTACTACATAGTAGAGGAATATATAGTTGGAGAGTCAATGGCAGATTATTTATATCTGCATCAAAGCATTTCCCATAGTGAGCTTATACGAATAGCAATAGTACTGTATGATGTGCTTGATTATTTACATAATCTTAAGACGCCTATATGCTATCAGGATGTGAAGCTTGAGCATATATTTTTGTCGAACGGACGAATTGTATTAATTGATTATGGTATAGCAACATATCTTAAGGGTAATGAGCACGCTACTTACGCAACACTGTCATATGCATCAGATATGCAACTAAATGGTAAATGTGATACGTCAAGTGATATCTACAATACCAAGGTAGCGCTGAAAAGAATATACGACAGTGGCAAACAGAAGCGGGATTTTGAAATAGAAAGGCTACTTAACGTTAATAACAATTTAAGTGCAGCCAAAGAAAAATCAAAATGGCTTCTTCTTAGTGATAAGAAAGATACGACAAGTAAGCATCTCGACAGTAAGGTGGCGGTTGTAGGTAATGATAAGGGCATTGGTGTAAGTCATATAGCAATAGCTTTAACATGTTATCTTAATAATATCGGTATTGTAAGCTACTATCAGGAATTCACAGATGATGAAAACAATATCGAAAAGCTCATGTTAAGAGACAAAAGCTTTAATGAGAGGGATAATATAATATACCACGATTGTTTTAAAGGGATTCGTCAAGTGGGCGAAGCCGTAGAAGATAAATATTCACCTCCCAAAGGACTAATTATTGGTGATGTCGGAACAAATGTATCATTGGCGATGCGCTTTGATGCGATAGTCTATGTGATCTCGTCTCGTATATATAAGAGTAACGAGATTGATGATATAGCTTCTAACCCCAATACAGTGGTCATTATCAATCCCAAGTCAATAGGTGTGGGGGTAGAGGTTGCCAAGCTAATCGGCAAAAGAGTCTATTCATTTCCTATTGATGAAGATCCGTTCGCTATAACTAAGACTAAGGATAAAGTGTTAAGCCAAATTGTTAAGCGTCTTAATCTTGGTCGGGCGCAGATAATTTAAAAAGGGGAAATAAGCTGTGAGAGAGAAATTTCTTAAAAGGAAAAAGAAGACATATGCAATATACGGTATGGGCAGTACGAGACTAAGTATTGCTTTGGCAAATTACTATGCAAGCTATCTTAAGAAAAGCGTAGCTATTGCTGAAGTGGGAAACGGAAATCTGTCAGACATATCAGGAGATAATTCTTCAAAGGAGCATATCAGCATGGTTGATAAAGCATTTGTCGGATTTCGAATAATGAAGGTTGATTACTATCCGTTTATAAACACGGATTTAAGTATGAAGCTTAAGGGCGAAGATTATGATGTTATTATTTGGGATTTTGAAGATTTAAGCCATGATTATATGATGTTGTATGGAACCTGTGATACAAGGATTTATCTTAGCAATATTGCATCCTACAACAGGCGATTATTTTGTCAAAATAAAAATTTATTTGAAAGTGACATGATAAAGGTGGAGCTTTATTGTTATTTTTTGAATAAGAAGGATTTAAGATGGTACGATAAAACTGTTGGAAGGTCTGATACTTTTTCAAGTATAAGAGAAATGGGCTTAATTAAAGACCCGAATAGATTATCAAAGGATGATTTGGAATTTTTAAAAAAAGTGGCTGTCGAATAAAATAACGAAAGGAGGAAGGGAAATACGCTCCGGTTTAAAATAAACGAGGATTCTAATGTCTGTAACACGGAGCGAACATATGAATAGAATAATTTGAAATAAAGATAATAATCAGAAGGCCACCGGGAATTCTTTTCTCGGTGGGTTTTTTCTGTTATAATGGTACAAGTGACCCGGTCGGAAGCCTTTTTCGGCCATTTGGGAGGGAATAATGAACAAAGCAAAGCAAATTATTAATAAATTAACTAAGGATCCAAGATTTATAATAGTATTAATAATACTTGTAGTGCTTATTGTGGCGGCAATATTTATTTACAATAAGAGATATTCTCCCACCAATGAGACGATGACGCTTAATGAGTATTATGAGGTTGCCGAGGGAGAGATGGCACTGATAACAGATGGCGAGCTTATGACAAAGAGTGAGGGCGCTCCAAATGCAATTGTCAGAAATGAGACGCCATATGTCAGATATGATGTGATTAATAAGGCAGTAAATGATATATATGCATATGATTCTTCGGAGAAGAAGGTGTCTTATACAACGGTTGCGGGAACATATCAAGCAGGTATCGGCAGTAAGGGATATACATTCAAAGGCAGCAATGTGGGAACTGATTATGTACCGTGTATCGAAGAAAGAGGCACGGCATACTTGGCGCTTGAATTTGTTAAGGCTACTAACGGTACGGAATACACATTTAACAAGGATCCATACAGAGCGGCAATATACACGCCCGGTACAGAGAGGACGGTAGCTAAAATTAATGATGATACACCGCTTAGAAGATTCGGGGGTAACAGAAGCAAGATTGTGGCGAGCGTCAAGGATGGCGATGAAGTAACCGTAGTTGATAATTACGGAAGCTGGTCACAGATACTCACAGAGGACGGAGAGCTTGGCTGCGTGCCTAACGGATATATAAGCGACAGGGAGACAAAAACCAACAAAACAGGGGTTGCGCAAGAGAATTTAAAGCATAATTTAACAAATGACGTTATTAAGATGGGCTGGCACCAGGTATTCAGTAAACCGACTAATAACGAGCTAACAAGCGTACTTGAAACAACCACCGGAATGAATGTTATCAGTCCGACCTGGCTACAAATCAACTCCAATCGAGGTGGCCTAAACGACTTTTCTTCGGCGGAATATGTTAAGGCTTGCCACGATAGAGGCATTGAAGTGTGGGTTCTTGTAAGCAACATTGAGAGAGATATAGATGAAAGCATATTATTTAACACCACATCCTCTCGCGAGAATCTTGAAAATAACATTATTAACGCGGTTGTTGCATCAGGTGCGGACGGCATTAACCTGGATATGGAATCGGTAAGTGATTCAGATGTAGTCGGATATGTGGAATTTATTAAGGAATTGGCGCTAAAATGCCAAGAGCATGCTTTAGTGCTGTCGGTTGACAATTACAATCTTAATTCCGCTAATTATATGATAGATATACAGTCGCGCTTTGCTGATTATATTGTGTTATTCGGATATGATGAGACGTGGACCGGAAGTCCTACGGCGGGCTCTAACAATTCAATTAAATGGGTTAAGAAAAATGTTGAAGCTATGCTTGATGCCGGTGTCGATAAGAAGCAATTAATTCTTGCGATTCCTTTCTACACAAGGCTATGGAAGCAAACAGGCAACACGCTTACAAGCGAAGCTGTTACGTTGAAAGAGACACCAACTATACTTTCAAATAATAATGCTACTGAAACTTGGCTTAAGGACAATAAGGAGAATTACGCTGAGTGGACATCGGGTGATAGCAAGTATATGATTTGGATTGTAGATAATAAGTCGCTTAAAGAGCGATGTGCATATGCAATGGAGAAGAATATTGCAGGTATTGCCGCTTGGAAGCTTGGCAACGAGACAAAGGAAACTTGGAATATGATTGCCGAGACAGTGCAGTAATGCTATAATACCACTTATGGAAACGCTTATACTCAAGGTAGATGAGTCAATTGACGGACAGGATGCAATAGAGAAAGCCGCTAAGATAATAAGAGACGGTGGTCTTGTTGCATTTCCTACAGAGACAGTATACGGACTTGGCGGTGATGCCACTAATGCCAGGTCTGCAAGAAGAATATATAAAGCCAAGGGAAGACCGAGCGACAATCCCTTAATTGTTCATATTGCAAGAGTGGAGCAATTAGCCGAGGCAGCGGAGGATATACCGGATGTTGCTTATGAATTGGCTAAGACCTTTTGGCCGGGACCGCTTACAATGATTCTTAAAAAGCAAAGGTCGATTCCGAGGAACACTACAGGCGGGCTTGATACCGTGGCAGTACGTCTTCCCGACAACGAGGTTGCACGAGAGCTTATATTACAAAGCGGTCGCCTTATTGCGGCACCCTCCGCTAATGTGTCGGGTAGGCCGAGTCCGACTAATGCTAAGCACGTATATAACGATTTAGCCGGCAAAATAGATGCCATCATTGATGACGGAGATTCCGTAGTGGGATTAGAGTCCACAATTCTTGATTTGACTTCCGATATACCGATGATTCTAAGGCCCGGTGTTATTACACGCGCGGATCTGGAGCAGGTAATAGGACGTGTCGGAGTTGACAGTGCGATTATCAGTGATGATGAAAGTAACCCCAAGGCACCGGGCATGAAATACAGGCACTACGCCCCCAAGGCGAGCCTTGTGGTTGTTGAAGGTGATGCTTATCGTGTAGCGAACTATATTAATTCGCAGGTTTGTGACTTAAGGAGCGAAGGTCATAAAACAGGCGTTATTGTAGCTGAAGAGAATGCCCCAATGTATAAAGCCGATATCGTTAAATCAGTCGGCTCTTTGGAGCATGAAGAAGAAATTGCGCATAATCTCTACAGTATACTTCGGGAATTCGATAATGAAGATATAGACAGAATATATTCCGAAAGCTTCAATGATGACGGCATTGGTCAAGCCATCATGAACCGTTTATTGAAGGCTGCGGGACACAGGAAGGTCAATGCCAACCAGGAGTCGATTACACGAATAATATTTGTGGGTAAGAACGGGGCATCCAGAAGTCCGATGGCTGCGGCAATCCTTAAGTCAATGGAGCTTAATAAGGATTATGAGATATTATCGAGAGGAATACTGGTACAATTTCCGGAACCGCTTAATCCGAAGATAGAAGCGGTGCTTACGGGTAACGGTATAGAGGTTGAGGATTTTCATGCTAAGGAGCTTAGCGATGAAGATATTAATTCAACTACAATATTATTTACCATGGAGGAATCCCACAAGAAAAGGATTATTGATAAGCTTGCGAAAGCAAATGAAGGCAATACCTTTGTCTTATCAACATATGTGGGTAATGAATTGGAAATACCCAATCCGTACGGTGGATCTTTACAGTTATATGGCTTATGCTTTGAATCTATCAAGAAGACGCTTGAGGACCTTGTTAATATATTAGATCAGAGCAGATCTAAGGAGGAGTTAAAATGAGCGAAAAGAGGACAGACTATATCAGTTGGGATGAGTATTTTATGGGGGTTGCAAAGCTATCCGGCATGCGCTCTAAGGATCCCAATACACAGGTTGGAGCATGTATTGTAAGCAACGATAATAAGATATTGTCAATGGGCTACAACGGTTTTCCGACAGGATGTTCAGATGATGATTTTCCTTGGTGCAGAGAGGGAGAGCCACTCGATAATAAGTATTTTTATACAACACATTCAGAGCTTAACGCAATTCTTAATTATAGGGGCGGAAGCTTGGAAGGAACGAAGCTGTATGTATCGCTTTTCCCTTGTAATGAGTGTGCTAAGGCTATTATTCAGGCCGGAATTAAGACTATTATATATGATTCCGACAAATACGCAGATACGCCATCCGTTATTGCCTCTAAGAGAATGCTTAAGGCATCGGGTGTTGAATTCCATAAGTATGAAGCAAGCGGTCGTGAGCTTAGTATGACCGTGTAGTAACTTGAGGTAAGTATTAACGTGTAGTAACTTGAGGTAAGTATTAACGCGTAGGAGATACAGTGAAGAAGAAAAACGAAATCGGCGAAATGCTTGTTCTTATTATGCAGATAGGAATCAGCATGATAGTACCTATAGGATTAATGGTTGCCTTGTCCGTGTTCATAGTTAATAAGACGGGAATTAAGTGGATAAGCGTAATTCTCTTTGTTATAGGGGCTGCCGCCGGTATTAGAAATGTTTTTAAATTAGTTAAGAAATACTTGAAAAAAAGCAAAGAGCCATATGAAATTGCGAGAGAGCAGGATGGCAACAGCAAAGACGAAGAAGACAATGACGAAATTTATTAAAAGACTTAAGCAGCTAAATCAATCATTGCCGCTATTACTTGTCGGAATAGTTATCTGGGGATTACTTGTTCAAATAATCGGTGTTTGGTTTGCAGATGACAAGCTTAGATATTCCACGGGTACATGGATAGGAACGGCGCTTGCGATTTTTATGGCAGTACATCTGGCGGTTGTAATAGAATCGGCCGTTGACAGGGGTTCATCGGTTGGAATTTTGCGTTTTTATTCCGTAATTCGATATTTAATAGTTGTAATTGTCTTTTTAGTTATGGTATATTTTAACTTAGGGAATTGGATACCTGCAATTATTGCAGTGTTCGGATTAAAGGTAAGTGCGTATGCACAGCCCTTGATGATAAGAATAATCAGAAGGAGGTGAAGATGTGAATGAACTTATTTTAGCAAGTTCGTCAGCCGATAATATCGATTTTATGATACATGGCTTATTCTCATATGAGATATTCGGACAAGAGGTCTGGATTACGACATCCCATGTATGCATACTAATCGTTATGCTGGTGCTTATAGGCATAGGCATTGTGGCAAGAGTTAAGCTGAAGAAAGCTAAAGAAGTTCCTGAGGGTTTTCAAAATGTTATAGAATTAGCGGTAGAGGCAATGCAGGGCATGATGGGTAGCACCATGGGTAAGCATGCACCTAAGTTTGCCAATTACATTTTCACGATATTTGCATTTATTCTGTTTAGCAATATATCGGGATTGTTCGGACTCAGACCGCCTACGGCTGATTACGGTACAACATTACCGCTTGCACTTATAACATTTGTGCTTATATGGTTTAATACATTTAAGCATAACAGCCTGAAGGAGATATGGATTGATAAGTGTTCACCGTTGCCACCTTGGCTCCCCATATGGTTGCCGATTAACCTAATAGGTGATATAGCGGTACCGATTTCATTGTCATTACGTCTTTTCGCCAATGTATTATCGGGTACGGTTATGATGGCTCTGTTATATGGATTATTAGCTAAGATAGCTTATATTTGGCCGGCAGCACTTCATGGTTACTTCGATCTGTTTTCCGGATCGATACAGACATATGTATTCTGTATGCTGACTATGACCTATATCAAGAATGCTATTGGCGATGACGAATAGTTTTTGAACGTAATAATAATTTATTAAGTAAATATTTTTTAGGAGGATATTACAATGAATATTACAGGTGAGGAATTAATTTTAGCATGTTCAGCAATCGGTGCAGGTTTGGCTGTTATGGCAGGTATCGGTACCGGTATTGGACAAGGTAACGCTGCAGGCTCTGCAGCAGCGGCAGTTGGTAGAAACCCGGGTGCCAAATCTGACGTTACAGGTACTATGTTACTTGGACAGGCCGTTGCCGAGACAACAGGTTTGTACGGTTTGTTAGTATCTATGTTACTTCTCTTCGTTAAGCCCCTTGTAGGTTAATCATTAGGGTTTTGATTAAGAAGGAGGTAGCTAATGGAGAGACTGTTTAATCTGGATGTCCAGCTACTGCATGATACTGCGTTGCTTGCTATATCAGTTTTGGTACTCTTCTTTATCCTATCGTATCTGTTATGGAATCCGGCTAAGAAGGTATTGCAGGATCGTAAGGATAAGATAGCCGCAGATATTGCCAATGCGACTAATGATAAGGAAGAAGCAGCTAAGCTTAAGGCGGAGTATGAAGCCAAGCTTAAGAATGTTGATAAGGAAGTAGATGCGATTCTATCGGAAGCTAGACAGAAAGCATTACAAAATGAAACGAAAATAGTTAATGATGCTAAGGAAGAGGCTGCGCGTATTATTGCCAGAGCTCAGGAAGAAGCAGAGCTCGAGAAGAAGCGTGTTGCTGATGAAGTCAAGCAAGAGATGGTTACGGTTGCCGCACTTATGGCTAAGAAGGTTGTTGCAGCCAATATCGATGCTTCGATACAGGAATCCTTAGTAGATGAGACATTAAGAGAGATGGGTGATTCCACATGGCAAAGTTAGTTTCTAATGTATATGGTGATGCATTATTCGAATTGGCTTTGCAGCAGGATAAAATCGACGAATTCAATGAAGAGGCCAAGGCTATTGTCGAGACTCTTCAGGGTAATGAAGATTTATCTAAGATGATGTGTCATCCTAAGATTGTCAAAGAAGAAAAAATCGAAGTGGTTGAGAACATTTTCAAGGGTCGTGTCAGTGACGAGATCGTTGGATTAATGGTAATGGTAATAGAGAAAGACCATTTCAAGGATATGGAAGATATCTTCTCTTACTATATTGACCAAGTTAAGGAGTATAAGAATATCGGTGTGGCTTACGTTAAGTCTCCGATGGAATTATCTTCAGCACAGAAGAAGTCAATAGAGAAGAAGCTTCTTGATACTACTGATTATGTGTCATTTGAGATGAACTATGAAGTAGAGCCCGATCTTATTGGAGGATTGGTAATTCGTATTGGTGACAGAGTTGTAGACAGTTCTGTTAAAACCAAGATATATGAATTGTCTAGAGAAATGTCCAAAATACAATTGAAGGTAGGTGAAACTGCTCAATGAATTTAAAACCGGAAGAAATCAGCTCTGTTATCAAAGAGCAAATGGAAAGATATGCTTCTCAGTTGGAAGTATCAGATGTCGGTACAGTTATTCAAGTGGCTGACGGTATCGCAAGAGTACATGGACTTGAGAAGGCAATGCAGGGAGAATTATTGGAATTCCCCGGCGAAGTATATGGTATGGTGCTCAACTTAGAAGAAGATAACGTTGGTGCCGTATTACTCGGCGACCATCGCAGTATCAATGAAGGTGACACCGTTAAGACAACAGGTCGTGTTGTTGAGGTTCCTGTCGGAGATGCTATGCTTGGTCGTGTTGTTAATGCATTAGGTCAGCCGATTGATGGTAAGGGACCTATTGAGACAGATAGTTTCCGTCAGATAGAGAGAGTTGCACATGGTGTTATCGAGCGTAAGTCAGTTGATACACCTTTGCAGACAGGTATTAAGGCTATTGACTCAATGATTCCTATCGGAAGAGGTCAAAGAGAGCTAATCATTGGTGATAAGCAGACAGGTAAGACTGCAATAGCAATTGATACAATTATCAATCAGAAGGGACAGGGTGTTAAGTGTATCTATGTAGCTATCGGTCAGAAGGCTTCTACAGTTGCAAGTATTGTTAAGGAGCTGGAAGGCTACGGAGCTATGGCGTATACAACTGTAGTTGCTTCAACTGCTTCAGAGCTTGCGCCTCTTCAATATATCGCACCTTATGCAGGCTGTGCTATTGGTGAAGAGTGGATGGAGAAGGGCGAAGACGTGCTCGTAATCTATGATGATTTAAGTAAGCACGCTACAGCTTATCGTACACTTTCATTACTTCTTCGTCGTCCACCCGGACGTGAGGCTTATCCCGGAGATGTATTCTACTTGCATTCAAGACTTTTGGAGAGAGCGTCAAGACTTAGTGAGGAATTAGGTGGCGGTTCACTTACAGCGCTTCCTATTATCGAGACACAAGCAGGCGACGTTAGTGCATATATTCCGACTAATGTAATTTCAATTACAGACGGTCAGATTTACCTAGAGACAGATGCGTTTAACGCGGGCTTCAGACCTGCTATTAATGCCGGACTATCTGTATCGCGTGTTGGTGGTGCAGCTCAGATTAAGGCTATGAAGAAGATTGCCGCACCTATTCGTGTAGAGCTTGCTCAGTACAGAGAATTAGCCAGCTTCGCACAGTTTGGTTCAGAGCTTGATGCAGATACGGCAGAGAAGTTAGCACAAGGTGAGAGAATTCGTGAGATGCTCAAGCAGCCACAGTATGAGCCGATGGCAGTAGAGTATCAGATCATGATTATCTTTGCCGCAACACAGAAGTACTTACTTGATATTCCTGTAGAGGATGTTCTTAGATTTGAGAAAGAATTATTCGAGTATATAGATACTAAGTATCCGGAGATACCGACGACTATCCGTGATAAGAAGGAGATAGACGATTCTACTAAGGATGCTTTAATCAAAGCTATAGAAGAATGTAAGAACGATTTTAAGTAGGTTTTAGTGAAAGGCGGTGTAAGTTATGGCTTCGATGAGAGACATCAAGCGCAGAAGACAAAGTGTTAGCAGCACGCAGAAGATCACTAAAGCCATGAAGCTTGTAGCTACCGTTAAGTTGCAGAAAGCAAAACAGCGAGCTGAGAGTACGGACCCGTATTTTAACTATATGTATAACACGGTGTGTTCCATGTTAGCTAAGGCAGGAGCAATTAATCATCCGTATCTTACGGCTGGAGAGTCTAATAAGAAGGCTGTTATTACAATATCTTCCAACAGAGGACTTGCCGGAGGATATAACAGTAACATTATTAAGCAGGTTACAGGCAGCGAATTAGCCCCCGAAGATGTTGTGCTTTACACAATCGGTAAGAAGGCTCATGATGTACTTTCCGGCAGAGGATATGAGGTGGCTTCAGAGCATGACAATGTTATGGAAGCGCCCACATATGATGATGCTAAGATGGTATGTGACGAGGTTCTTGAAGCATTTACAAGCGGTGAAGTAGGAGAGATTTACTTAGTATATACACATTTTAAGAATACAGTCAGTCATGAGCCTAAGATGCTTAAGCTCTTACCCGTAGAGATAGACGAGGGTGATGTAGCATCGGATGATCCGGATAATAAGATGATTATGAACTTTGAGCCGGATCCGGAAGAGGCATTAGACTTGATTATACCTAAGTACATTTCATCACTTGTATATGGCGCACTTGTAGAGGCATTAGCTTCAGAGAACGGCGCTCGTATGCAGGCCATGGATTCTGCAACAAGTAATGCGGAAGACATAATAAGTGATCTCACATTAAAATACAACAGAGCTCGTCAGGGATCGATTACTCAAGAACTTACAGAAATTATTGCAGGTGCTGAGGCTATATCGTAGATACGAGTATTACATTTAACTTAAGGAGTAGGAAAATGGCGGAAAATAATATTGGAAAAATCACTCAGATTATTGGTGCCGTACTTGACATTAAATTTGCGGAGGGCAACCTACCGGAGATTAATGATGCTATCACAGTTAAGCAGAATAATGGCAAGGATTTAACTGTTGAGGTTGCACAGCATTTGGGCGATGATACCGTAAGATGTATTGCCATGGGTTCTACGGACGGACTTGTTCGTGGAATGGAGGCGAAGGCCACAGGATCGCCTATCAGTGTTCCTGTCGGAGAGTCAACGCTTGGACGTATATTTAACGTACTTGGTGAGCCTATTGATGAGATAGAAGCACCGAAGGCAGATGCCTATATGCCAATCCATAGAAAGGCACCTTCTTTTGAAGAGCAAGCAACATCGCAAGAGATGCTTGAGACAGGTATCAAAGTCGTTGATCTCTTATGCCCATATCAGAAGGGTGGTAAGATTGGTCTATTCGGTGGTGCCGGCGTAGGTAAGACAGTACTTATTCAGGAATTAATCCATAATATCGCTACAGAGCATGGTGGATATTCGGTATTTACCGGTGTAGGCGAGCGTACTCGTGAAGGTAACGATTTATACTTCGAGATGAAGGAATCAGGCGTTATTGATAAGACATGTATGGTATTCGGACAGATGAATGAGCCACCCGGAGCTCGTATGAGAGTTGGTCTTACGGGACTTACAATGGCTGAGTACTTCCGTGATAAGGGTGGTAAGGATGTATTGTTATTCATTGATAACATCTTCCGTTTCACACAGGCAGGTTCAGAGGTGTCAGCGCTTCTCGGACGTATGCCGTCAGCCGTTGGTTACCAGCCGACATTGCAGACAGAGATGGGTGCATTGCAAGAGCGTATTACATCAACTAAGAATGGTTCTATTACATCAGTTCAGGCTGTATATGTGCCTGCCGATGACTTAACAGACCCCGCTCCGGCAACAACATTTGCCCACTTAGATGCAACAACGGTACTTGAGCGTTCTATCGCAGAGCTTGGTATATATCCAGCTGTTGATCCGCTCGGTTCAACATCACGTATTCTTGATCCTCGTATTGTAGGACAAGAGCATTTTGAAGTAGCCAGAGGTGTACAGGAGATACTTCAGAAGTATAAGGAATTACAGGATATCATCGCAATTCTCGGTATGGATGAATTATCGGAAGAGGATAAGCTTGTAGTTGCCCGTGCTCGTAAGGTACAGAGATTCTTGTCTCAGCCTTTCTTTGTAGCAGGTCAGTTTACAGGTCTTGAAGGTAAATATGTACCGATTAATGAGACAGTTCGCGGATTCAAGGAGATCTTAGAGGGTAAGCATGATGACATCCCCGAGGGACATTTCCTTAATGCCGGTTCAATCGATGAAGTTCGAGCTCGTATGAATTAAGGAGTCAGACTATGGCAGAACTAGTTAATGTTGAAATCATCACACCTGATAGAATTTTCTATCAAGGTGAGGCAACGATGATAGAATTCAATACAACAGAAGGCGAAATCGGTGTATATCCCAAGCATATAGCGCTAACAACGGTTATTGCCCCCGGAATTGTTACGATTTCCACTGAGGATGACAGTGTTAAAGCTGCGGTGCATGCGGGATTTGCAGAGATTCTTCCCGACAAAGTCACGCTTCTTGCGGAGATAGCGGAGTGGCCCGATGAAATTGATGTCGAAAGGGCGCATGCCGCAGAAGAGAGGGCAAGAGAGAGGCTTGAAAGGCGAGATGATAATCTGGATGTTATGAGAGCTGAGATAGCGCTTAAGAAAGCACTGGTTAGACAGAATATCAAGGTTTAATTATTTTCGGCTTGGCAATTGCCAAGCCGTCTTTTTTATGGTTTAATAATGGCTATGAATAAAGTAAATGGCATGAATAACAGAATACGTGGCGTGCTGTCACTTCTACTGGGGATTTTTTGCAGTGTGGGACTGCAATTATCACTTGTAGCTGTAGCAAGTACAGAGAACACTGATTATATTGATTATGATAATCAATTAATCGTTGCTGTTCGTACGTTCTACTTATCCATGAGAACATCCAGGATTACGCTTGTGCTCTTGGCTGTATGCCTTGCCGTGATGATATATAAGGGCTCTGAGATTATTTTAGAGAAGTGGCAGAGCATTACATTGATGGCGTTTTCCGTTGTTTTTTCCTTTATGCAGCTTTTAGCCATTTCGCTTAAGGAAGATGATAATCTTGATTTTATCTTTGATTCAGTGCTTAATGTTACGAGAGCTTTGGTCAAAGGCATATCGCTTGCCATAATCTGTTATACAGTTCTTAAGATTGTTACCGTATTAATACGTAAATACTGTCTTCAGAAGGAATTAGCACATTCTAAGATAACATGGAAGAATACGCTTATTATGATAGGCTTGTTCTTCGTAGCATGGCTTCCTTACTACATCATATTTTTCCCGGGTACGGCAAATGTTGATACAGTAGTACAGATGATGCAAAGCTTCAAGATACCCAGCTACATCAATAACATAACAACGATTCATCCGCCGGAGGCTTATTATACCAACCATCATCCATTTGCGACAACCAAGCTGTTTGAGCTATTTTTTAAATTAGGATTAAATGTTTTTGGCGATATTAATATCGGAGTTGCTATCTATGTTGTGCTTCATATGTTGTTTGTTGCCACGGTATTTACCGGCGCGTTGCAATATTTAAGACACATAGGAATAACTAAGAAACGTCTCCTTTTCATACAACTCATAATAATGTTCCTTCCCATATTCCCGATGTATGCAATTTGTATGGTTAAGGATACGTTGTTCTCGGCGTTTTTACTTATACTGATGATGATGATGTATGAAGTTATAAGAACAGAGGGTGAGATATTTAAAAAGTGGTGGTTTTGCCTTGCAGTAGCAATAGACTGTGCGTTGATAATGCTTGCTAAGAATTACGGCATATATATTCTTATAATTGTAGCTATAGTTTATGCCGCTTGTTATCGCAAGCAGCTTATACGAATAGCTGTTACATTCGTGCCGGTAATACTTCTGTATCAGATACTGTGGATTTCGATTCTGCTTCCTGCATGGAATGTAGCTCCCGTTGGTAAGCAGGAGGCTTTAAGCGTGCCGTTTCAGCAGACTGCAAGATATGTATCTGAGTACGGTGAAGAAGTAACCGAGGAAGAAAAGGAAGCGATTAATGCCGTGCTCCCTTACGATAAGCTTAAGAAATTGTATGAACCGATGCTTAGCGATTGGGTAAAGGAGAAGTTTAACCAAGAGTCAACTTCGGAAGAAATGAGTAATTATTTTAAGGTTTGGTGGCAAATGTTTCTTAAGCATCCGGGCACATATATTGAATCTATACTTAACAATACGTATGAATACTGGGATATAGATAAGATAAGCGACTTAGAGTACTATGAATTTGAGCCGTATTTGCAGAAGCATGACAAGAATAATGAGTATACGGAGTTATATGTAACACATAATTACAATACAGGTGGCGAGCGTTATGGTATTTATCAATTGATATTGATGCTGGAAAAAACGCCAATAGTGAATATATTTGCCTCTCTAGGACTCATTCCGTGGCTAATACTTTATATGATATGCTTCACCTTATTTGAGCGTCGCGGCAAATATGTATTAACTTATCTCATACCGGTTATAATTTACGCTATTTGTATGGTCGGTCCGGATAACGGCAACTCACGTTATATTATGCCTGTAATCTTTGCTTTGCCTTATCTTATTGCATTGCTTTTTAGACCGACTATCTGTTATAATGATAGCAGTCGTGCATCAACCGAAGAAGGTAAGTAATTATAAGCTATTTTAGGATAGCAGGTATCACATACTATCTTAAGAAAGCGGGTAATTATACACTACCTTAAGAAAGCGGGTAATTATACACTACCTTAGGAAAGTAGGTATTATATTATGGCTATAGATATAGATCTCCAGAAGGAGAGAGAATTAGACGATCTTCATACACAGATTCGAAGACTGGAGAATGAGAAGATTGAGAGGCAAGAGGCCCAAATCAAAGAGCGTATTAACAGCATGAATGATGATGCTTACGTGGAGCGTAAGCTTCAGTTATTATACGATCAGAAGCATGAGAAGAAGCACTAGATATACAACGAAGCATAGATATGCCTTCTTAATTGGTCTTGTCATTGGTATAGCTGTATTCATAATGATTTATGGCGCATCAATCATTAATCCGACTAATACCGAGTGGCTTCTTCATTCCGATGATTTAGAAGGAAGCATTGACCTAACCCAGCATTATATGGGTTGGGTTTATTATCGTGATACCCCGTGGACCTTTCCGATTGGTCTTACCGAAGGGATTTACAATGAGCCGGTATCGGTAGTCTACACTGATTCTATCCCCCTATTCGCAGTTTTTTTCAAGTTATTTTCAAGTATTTTACCCGATAGTTTTCAATACATGGGAATTTTCGGCCTGATGTGTTACGCACTGATGGGTGGCTTCGGAGCATTAATTACACGAAGATATTCAGCCAATGTATTGGTAAATGCGATATCCGCAGGATTTTTTGTGTTGTCTCCCATCCTCCTCAACAGAATGTACTTACATACAGCATTAAGCGCACATTTCTTAATTGTTGCAGGTATTGTGTTATGGCTATATCGCGATAGGATGAAGCGAAGCAGATACATATGGGCTTGGACGTTTCTGTTGACGTGCGGTACGCTGATTAACGCATATTTTACACCGATGCTACTTGGCATATTGCTCTGCGCCACAGTGCAGGATATTATAGCGGGAGCCAAAATAAGACGCCAGCTTGTATTAATAATCTGGCCGCTTGCCGTAACATTATTCTTTGCATGGCTAATCGGCATGTTCTACGGAACGACTAATGCAAGCGGAAGCGGTGGGCTTGATATATTGTCATTTAATATGGATGCATTCTTTAATCCGATGACATATGCTACCGATTTTGGTCATTTTACGCATGATTTCAGAGAGATAACATATTCCGGTATAGTAAGAAGCTTGCCGTTAATAGGCCCCTATCAGAATGAAGGCTTTGCATATCTGGGACTTGGCATGATTATTCTGGTCATAATAGCCATAGTCCTGTTAATTGCATATATAATACGCTTACTGCTTGGTCGACGTAAGCTGTCACCTACTGAAAATGTTTCATCAGCAGGAAGCAAAAAGCGTGTTAGGCGTGGTATCATAGCTTATGTAATAGCTCTGATTCTTTACATGGGCGTATTTACATTTCTGGCATTAAGTCCCACATGGACACTGGGCAATCGCGAGCTACTTAAGATTCCTTGGCCTGAGACAATATGGAATATCTTAAGTATTTTCCGCTCAACGGGAAGATTCATATGGCCGGTATATTATATGATTATGAGCCTTGCACTTATTGTTCCGTCATACATTTTCGCAAAAAGCAAAACGAGGACATATGCAGGCGAGCTGTTCCCGAAGAGGAGTGTTTTTGCCGCAGAAAAGTACACGGTAATTATTATTATGATGCTTTGCTTAGTCGTTCAGGTGGTTGATTTGTCACAAGCAATAAGTACAAAGCATCATGATTTTACAAAGCAAATAAAGTATGAAAGCGACCTTAAGGCCGTTTCTTGGCAACAAATCGCCGACAAATGCGATAAAATCGTTGTTTATCCACCGAGCCAAGACCTGTATTGGGATGGCATCAGTGCGCTTGAGTTTGAGATATTTGCGCATGAACACGATATGACAATGAATATGACATATATGAGTCGCGACCTTACGGAATATGCGGACGAGGCGACTAAGGCGGAATTTGAAGACATGAAGAACGGCAATACATATCCTAATCATGTATATCTGTTCTTAAGCGCTAAGAGAGATGAACTGCCTGACGAGAATACGTACAAGCTTAATTATTATTTTATAGATGATTACATAGTAGGATTAGATAAAAGTGTGGTACTCAGATGAAGAAAGTATTATCCGTTAGATCCAACAGAATATATTTATATGCGGTGATGTTGTATATGGTGCTTTGTGTCCTAATATATTGGGACCATCGTCTTGACATAATGAATACAACAGTATATGCATTCTCGTATAAATATGGCTTTATGCCGAGAGGCGTGCTTGGTTCGTTTTTATTGTTATATGATAGCGTAGTACCGTTTGATGCCATAAGCTATAACACAATTTATTTTATATCCGAGATAGCAACAGCGATATTGTTTGTAATGCTCTTATGGTTTATTATAGCTGTTTTCAGTCGAGTGAGTGACAGACAGCTTGTTGCGGCCAAGGGTTTAATGGCACCGTTTATTCTTATCTCGATTCCGTTTTTCGTAACAGTTGATATGTTCGGAAGACTTGACGTATTTCTGATAATATTAACGCTGCTTTGCCTTATTCTGATAATCTATGAGAAGGCAGAATGGCTTATTATTCCTGCCGTTACCTTGGCGGGACTTATTCATGAGGGCTTTGTGTTCATGAATCTTAATATAATTCTTGTACTTCTCCTTTATAAATGTATTTTTAAAAAAGAAAGACGTCGTTATTACATTGTTATCCTTGCATTAACATTTATCCTGCCATCCGTTATATTCTTATATTGCGAGTTCTTCAGTCATAATTTCGACGAAGCTGTCTATAATGAATGCTTTGCGCTGGCTAAGAAGGTGTCATTTGATAATATCCCTCACAGAGAGGTGCTGCTGCATGAGATACTTGGCGCTGATGTTGCTGGCTTGGAGGTTATATACAGAATATGGAACTTTGAAGACAGTGTTATTTTCCTGCCGTTATTTAGTCCGTATATTGTTCTTATGGTGGCAGTGTTTAGGCGCTACGCTAAGAGCGCCAAGAACGCAACGGATAAATTCATTACATTTATTGTGCTTGCGGGGCCGCTTACACTTGTACCTGAGCTGATTCTAAAGTGCGATTACGGAAGATATGTGTACGCCATACTTTTCTACTACCTTGCAATATTCCTTGTTCTTTTGGCACTTCGTGATAAGAGAGTGGAGGAAACGGTATCAGTGTGGAAGGGGATTGTTCTTCGACACAAGATTCTTTCGCTTTTGGGAATAGCATATCTATTCGTGTTCATTCCCTTTAAGGGCTATAGAATATGCGATATAGTGACATTTATAACTGAGCAGATATGGGGCACGATGACTTGAGTGGTATTTTAATGACTCAGAATAAACAGAAACCCTATCAGACTGTAAAAAATATATAAAATAAGTTAAGATTTCTGAAAAATTTATGTAATATTTACGTAACCTTTAACCCTTATAATTCTTGAAAATACGAGGAATTCAATGTATAATAAGTGAGTTATGACATGTAACAATTAAGAGCCATGCTTTGGATAATAGGAGAAGAATATGGGAATCAGCGTTGCATTACTTGCATACAAGGAAGAAGAGAACCTAAAGGTGCTCCTTCCGCAGATTATTGAAAATGTTGAAAAATGCGGTGAAGACTATGAGATAATAGTAGTCGACACAGAGAAGCCACTTGATAACACTGAAGAGGTGTGTAAAAAGTACGGCGCAAGATATATAAATCAAAAGCTTCCGGGATTTGCCGGAGCATTTAAGACGGCCATAAGAGCCGCTAAGATGGATAAGTTTCTTATTATGGATTCGGATGGTTCTCATCCCCCGGCTAGAATTCCCGCAATTCACAAGAAGTTCGTTGAAGATAAATGTGATGTGGTAATAGGCTCGCGCTATTGTAAGGGCGGCAAGACCAATGATACGAAGTCATCGCAGATTATGAGTCACTTGCTTAACTTTGCATATAGAGTTGTTCTGGGTCTTCGTGCACATGATTTATCTACTGATTATCGTATGTATCATACTAAGCAGCTTAAGCGTGTTAAGCTGCAGTGTAAGAACTATGACGTATTGGAAGAGGTTCTTTTAATGCTTCAGCTTAACAAGAAGAATCACAGGCTTAAGTTTGGCGAGGTTCCGATTGATTTCCAGAAGAGAATGTACGGTGAATCTAAGAGACGATTGATTCCTTACATCATAACATTTATCTCAACTCTTATAAGGCTGTTCTTCGTAAGAGTTAGGGCAGGTTTACCTAAGAGGACAAGGAAGTAAAGATGAGCAAATTAGTTAAGCAGATAATAAGATTTTCTGTTGTTGGCGGCATATCCTTTGTTGTTGACTTTATTGTAACCAATGTTGTGGCAAGGCTGATAAGAGGTATTGGTATGGAAGCCACTACAGCGGCCTTGATGGGAGCACTTGTTGGTTTCTTAATATCAATAATTGTTAACTATATCTTAAGCATGCATTGGGTGTTCGCTCGCAAGGAGAACATGAATCGCGCCAAGGAATTTACGATATTTCTTGTGTTAAGTGCGATAGGACTTGGATTAAATGAGCTTATTATCCTGGGATGTATGACCTTAATTAATAATGTGGGATGGTGTCAGGCCTTTACGCAGTGGTGTACAGATATTGTGAATCATTTCGCTGACTTTACATTCGATGGTGTAGCAACAGCGGGCTCTAAGATAATTGCAACAGCGATTGTTATGGTATTTAACTTTGTAACACGTAAGATATTCTTAGAGAAGAAGGATGAAGATGGTACCGGAAGCGAGCCGGTAGTAGAAGAGGAAGAGTAGGGAGTTTTTAAGTGAAGAGAATAATAATTACAGGTTTTTCAGGGTTTGTAAGCAGACATTTTCTTAATTATTTGTATGATAACAAGCTGGAATATCAAGTGCTCGGAGCCGATATTAATGAGCCAAAGCTTGATTTGTCTGCTTATTCGGATGTCTTAGATATATCCTTTAAGCAATGTAATATGCTTGATGAAGAAGCGGTTAACAGTATGGTTGAGGAATTTGCTCCTGACTATGTGCTTCATCTTGCGGCATTTTCATCTGTAGCTTATTCGTGGCAGCATCCGGGAGAGTGTTTCGATAATAACACGAGGATTTTCTTAAATATTACAGATGCCGTAAGGTCGATTAAGAAGCCATGCAGAATTCTCTCGGTTGGCTCCAGTGAAGAGTACGGTAATGTTTCCAAGGATCAGCTGCCGCTTAAGGAGAGCATGAATCTTAAGCCCGTTAGTCCGTATGCGGTTGCAAGGGTATCACAGGAGATGATGTCTAAGGTATATGTTGACAGCTTTGATATGGATATAGTTTTAACTCGAAGCTTTAATCATATGGGACCGTATCAGGATGAGAGATTTGTTATTCCGTCATTCGTAAGAAGGATACTTGATGTTAAGGAAGGCGGAAGACAGTCCGGAATTATTGAGACAGGCGATACAACAATAATCAGAGATTTTGTTGATGTTCGAGATGTAGTAAGAGCGTACTACGGACTTCTTATGGATGGAACACCGGGCGAGGTATATAACATTTGCAAGGGCGAAGGTGTTGCATTATCAGAGATTATCGGTGAGATAGCTGATATAGTAGGAGTTGAGATTGAAGGTAAGGTTAATCCGGAGTTTGTACGACCTGATGATAACAGACAGATTATCGGATGCGCCGATAAGATTAAGAATGATATTGGCTGGGAAGCAGAGATTCCGCTAAGACAGACGTTGTCAGACATGATAGCAATTCAGAGCCAAGCCAATTTGTAGATTAATTCTCGTTGAATGCTTGCATTCATAAGAGAAATAATATACAAATTGATTTGGTGAGAACAAACATGAGAAAATGCAAAGCATTTTCGAATGGGCTCTGAATTGCTTGATAATATAACAATAACAAAAGGAGAAAAGACATGGCAAAGAAAGCACTTATTACCGGTATTACAGGACAGGACGGAAGTTATCTTGCAGAATTTTTGTTAGAGAAGGGATATGAGGTACACGGAATTATCCGTCGTTCTTCCATTCATTCTACAGAGAGAATAGATCATTTACTTAAGGCAGGCTCAATCACGATTCATGACGGTGATTTATCTGATTCGTCTTCCATTATTAAGATTGTTAACATAGTTAAGCCTGATGAGATATATAACTTAGCGGCACAGTCACACGTAGGTGTTTCATTTGACGCGGCTGAGTATACCGGTGATGTTGATGCAATCGGCGTTCTTAGAATATTAGAGGCAGTGCATATGCTTGGCATGGATAAGACATGTCGTATATATCAGGCATCTACCTCAGAGCTTTACGGTAAGGTTGAGGAAGTGCCACAGAATGAGAATACACCCTTCCATCCATACAGCCCATATGCCGTTGCTAAGCAATATGGCTTTTGGATGATGAGACAGTACAGAGAAGCATACGGTCAGTTTGCGGTTAACGGAATACTGTTTAATCACGAGTCTGAGAGACGTGGCGAGACATTTGTAACACGTAAGATTACACGTGCGGCAGGACGAATTAAGATGGGTATTCAAGACAAGCTGTATCTCGGTAATCTTGACTCGCTTCGTGACTGGGGATATGCTAAGGATTATGTTGAGTGTATGTGGCTCATTATGCAGCAGGATGAACCCGATGATTATGTAATTGCTACAGGTGTTCAGCATACGGTAAGAGAATTTACAACACTTGCATTCAAGTATGTAGGAATTGACCTAGAGTGGAAGGGCGAAGGAGTTAACGAGCAGGGAATTGATAAGGCTACGGGAAATGTTCTCGTGGAGGTATCAGAGGAATTCTATCGTCCAACTGATGTTGTTAACCTTTGGGGCGATCCGACCAAGGCTAAGACTAAGCTTGGCTGGAACCCACAGAAGACAAGCTATGAGGATTTATGTCGTATAATGGCAGAGCATGACCTCAAGTTAGCTGAACAGGAAGCTAAGCTTGCACAATAGTATTTATGACAAGTAATAAGTGGGAGCTATTATAGAGATAGTTCCCATTTGTTGTGCGTGGAGATTATTTTGGGAGATTATTTTGGATAATTTATTTATTGTAATGCCGGCATATAACGAAGAGGATAATATAGAGGCCGTTATTAAGCAGTGGTATCCCATTCTTAAGGGAAAGGGTGAGAAATCAAGACTTGTAATTGCCGATTCCGGTTGTACCGACAGAACACATGAGATAATAGAAGACCTTAAGAAAAACGGATATCCGAATATAAGAACATTTTCAAAGGGCGATAAGCAGCATGGTCCGAAGGTGCTTAATTTATATAAGTACGCCATAGTTAACGGAGCAGATTATATATTCCAGACGGATTCCGATGGTCAAACCAATCCCGATGAATTCGGTAAATTCTGGGACAATCGTAATGAATATGATGTTGTCTTAGGGTATCGTCCCATTCGAGGAGACGGTAAGGATAGGAAGTTTGTTGAAAATGTTGTATGTCTTATCGTTCGCCTTTTCTTCGGGGTTAGAGTACAGGATGCAAATGCACCCTTCAGACTTATGAAGACAGGTGTTGTTAAGAAATACATAGGAAGATTTCCCAAGGATTACAACATACCCAATATAATATTTACAACATATTTTGTGTATTACAATGAGAAGGTATTATTCCTTCCGATTACATTTAAGCCTCGTCAAGGCGGAAAGAATTCCATAAATGTTAAGTCAATAGTTAAAATCGGTATTAAAGCATTAGGGGATTTTGCGGCATTCAGAAAAGGAATGAAAAAATAATGATTTCAAGGGATGGTGTTAGCAAGAGAGGATTAGTGCCCGTAATACTTTTTGTTATTAGTGTAATACTATTGCTTCTATATTCCTTTACAATCAGTCATGTCGACTGTAATACAATAGTAACCTGGGGATATGATTTATTGGAATCAGTAAGAAACGGCGACCTTACGAATTATCCTGTCTATACATATTTAACACATGGTATGCCGACAAATTACAGTCTTTTTTCAAATGCTGTAACTGCAATCTGGCTTTTACCGATTTATGTGCTTGATAATTTATTTGGCTTTGGATGGGACATGGTAGTATACGACGTGTGGTATAAGGTGCTTATACTTGCAAGCGTTTTTATTGCCGTTTTTGTTTTTGATAAGGCGCTATCCGAATTGAATTATTCTAAGGATAATAGGCGGGTGGCACTTTTTGTCTTTGCAACATCCGCTGTTCTTCTCCTTTCTGTAGTGGGCAAAGGTCAAATCGATGCAATAAGCGTGATGCTTGTGGTAATTGCCATATATATGCATATTACCGACAGGGTATCATTAGCTTTTCTTTTTATAGGTTTAGCGTGTTTGTTTAAGCCCTTTGCAATTCTTTTAGGTGTGCCCTATTTACTCTTAATGATAGGAAAGTGTGGGAAGAAAACCATCCTTAATACTTTATATTTGATAGGACCGTATGTACTTAATTACATTTTAACAATTATTATAATGCCGAAGTATCGGGAAATGAGTGATATTACATCTGAAGCGTTTAAAGAAAGCTACGGTTCTTCACGAATTGAAGAGATTTTTAATATACGAATTAATTCTATTCTTATTTTTATTGGGATAGCCATTGTACTTTGTTTTTTTGCATTGTATATAGGCTCGAGGAACAAGATTAAGAAGGCTCATTTACTGACAATTCCTGTTCTCTTATATATGTCATATATAGTTTTTGCCAATCCGTCATCTGTTTATTGGCTTATGAACATAGTTCCGCTTATTATTATAATGGGTCTTAATCTAAGAAGAACAGAAGATTTCCTTTTATTAAGCATAGGGATTAATCTTGGCGTATGTATATTTATTCCCGTAGCGGAAAGAGCCTTCATTCCCGCCAAGAACTATTCTCTGCTTCACAATATAAGAGAATATACAAGCCCTCTTGAGAGGCTTTCGAATACGGAATATATGAAATATATAGAATATACGGGAGTAACGTTATATATAGTCTGTATAATCTTGATAATAGCGGTATACTTATACGAACACAGAAGTAATAAAAGCAGAGAAGCTAATACGATAACTGCTAATAAAGCTCGGATAAATACATTAATGTGTTTAAGCGTTATACCCCAGATTCTGTATTTGGCGTTTGTTTATATTGTTTGTTGATGGAGATATATTTCCCAATGAAGAAGCGTTTATTATCCTTTGATATTTTCAGAATATTGATAGTATTTATAGTATTCTGTTTTCATGCAAAGCTGAATATGAATACGGAATTCGGCATTTTAGCTGACTTTTTTGCAATCGGTAATTTTGCCATGATTCCCTTTTTTGTTTTGTCGGGAGCACTGCTTTACATAAGCTCATCACATAAGGATTTACATAATATTGACGGTATTAAGAGGTTTTATATAAGAAGGCTTTCCGTTATAATGCCGGGCTATTTGTTATTGTATATTGTGTGGTCAATTTTTCTTGATAATATAACAACTCCGATTAATAAAGTATGGTCTGCTCCTCCACAGCTACTGGGGATACAAAGCGTATATCACAACGGTCAGGGATATTATCCTCAGAATCCGGGGACATGGTTTATTTCATGCATTTTGATATGCTATTTGATATATCCTTATTTGCAGGAAATCACAAAGCAAATGAAGCTAAAGACCAAGGTAATATTACTGTTGGTGTTTTATGTGATATTGGCATATTCGCCGATTATGTGTTATCATTTTTCAATAGAAAGTATTTATTCAAACGCCTTTTTTGCCATTCTTCAGTTCTATATGGGTGTTCTTATTACGTCGTTAAGCGAGGATGTTAAGGTGCCCAAGGTATTATCAAATTGGATTGCGTTTGTATTAGAGTGGCTTGTATTGGTTGCCGTGACTACATTAGCTGTAGGATTTGTGGGAATTCGTGATAACAGTACCATATATAATATAGTTATTATTCCGATTGTTTGTTTGATAGTATACACAGCATTAGGCATTAAGACAAATACACGCTCGAAGGTAACGGTTTTTATAAGTGATATATCGTTTGAGGTGTATTTGGTACAGTGTATTTCACTTCCCTGGTATGTGGCACAGTACGTATCTAAGGTGCTTGGCTTGACCGGAAGTATGATATGTTTTGCTATATCAATAGTAGCAGGTGTTATAGGTGCAATAATTCTTCATTATGTTAATAAAGGAATGGGATTATTGTTGAAAAAAGCATGTAATTAGTGTTATAGTGTGGAGTAAGATTATTAATAATGGAGAGATGATATGGGAAAGAAATTAACAATAGTTATACCTTGTTACAATGAGAAAGATTCTTTGATGGAGATACTTGATAAGATTAACAATTGTCCTATTAAGAACAAAGAAATAATTATTGTGGATGACATGTCAACAGACGGAACAAGAGAAATGCTTCGTGAGACAGTAGAGCCTATGGTAGATAAAGTCATCTATCATGAAGTCAATACAGGTAAGGGCGGAGCGCTAAAGACCGGATTTGCGGCCGCAACAGGCGATGTTGTAATTATCCAAGATGCAGACATGGAATACGATCCGAATGAATATCCGAGAGTTGTTAATCCGATAGCAAGAGGAGAGGCTAAGGTAGTATACGGCTCCAGATTTTTAAGACAAAGAGCCAAGGGATATCTTGCCAATAGGCTTGCCAACAAGGGACTTACGTTACTTTCTAACATTATGACGGGACAACGCTTAACCGATATGGAGACATGCTACAAGGCATTTGAGAGAGAAGTAATACAGTCAATTGATATCGAAGAGAAGCGTTTTGGCTTTGAGCCTGAGATAACAGCTAAGATTACCAAGATGGGTATTAAGATTAAGGAGGTTCCGATTTCATATTATCCGAGAAGTAATGAAGAGGGCAAGAAGATAGGAATCAGTGATGGCTTTAGAGCGCTTCATTGCATATGGCATTACAGCAGATAAATGATATGACTATAAGTAAATTTGATAAGCATAAACAAAATTTATTTATAATAATGATGGTTGTGTTATTGGTGTTGATATTTTTCTTGAATTATGACGGAGATATCGACAGTTATAATACAACCATTCTTGCGTTAAATTATTCATATGGCTTCACCTCCAGAGGGCTTATCGGAACGTTATTTTCAGGTATAGCCAAGCTATTACCCATTGATATTATGAATCCTATGGGGGCTAAGCTTTTTATATTAGTCTGGACGCTTATTTTTTGTATCGTATTATTAATCTTTGTGTCATATGTCATTAAGAAATGCAGAAATAATGATAGCGGTGCATTATTTATCATGATGATGTATCTTATCGTAGCTCTGTCATCAACATATATCAGCGGCTGGAATTTGGGTAGAGTTGATATATATATGATAATGGCTTCGCTGATATGTGTGATGCTCCTTATTAAGGAGAAGGCTGAATGGCTTGTTATACCTATTACCGCTATAGCTGTTATGATACATCAGGGCTATGTGCTGATGTATCTTAATATTGTGATTGCCTGCTTGTTGTATAGAATAATAACTGATAAAAGCAAAAGGGTTAAGCTGATAATCATACTTGCAATTACTGTCGTAGCCTGCTTTGCACTACTGTTATATTTTGAATTCTTTGCGCATGCCGATAACAAAATGGCAGTATATGAGACTGTTGCCGAAAGTGCAGCAGCTCTTAACGAAGAAGGTAACTACCATGTGAATCTGTTGGCACATGAGATATTGGGCGCTGATGTGTCAGACATGGAGCATGCCTTTCATATGAAGAATCTGGCGGAGATAATTATATTTGCAATTCTTATGCTTCCCTATGAGATAATATTTGTTCGATTGATGATTAATATTATCAAAAGGGCTAAGAATCCGGTAGATAAATTCAAATATATTATATTATATCTCGGCGCCCTTTCGATGCTGCCGGATTATTTGATAAAGGTAGATTACGGTAGGTGGATTGTTTCAACGATTTTCTATTACTTGGTTGTGTTTGCATATCTTTATATTAAGGATGATTATATTAAGGAACAGATTGATGAACAGGTAATACGAATCAAAGGGTATGGATATATTTATATATTATTATTGATGTATCCGTTATTGTTTGTGCCGTACAGAGATGTAAATATCGATAAGATAACAGCAATGATCGGACATGTACTTAACAGAGAATTGTTGCATTGGTGGTAATATGAACAGCAGGTTAAGCAGTAGAAGTTCAAAAACTATTATATTTTTTATTGCAGTCATAGTCTTTGTTGCAGTTCAGTATATTTTTTCTGCAAGATATAAGATTAATGACAGCAATATGTATTTATACAGCAATAATTATTTTGAAGGCTTTTGCTCTGCCGGATTAATCGGTACGCTCATTCGCATTGTCGGCACGGTATTCAATGTTGATTTGCTAAACTATGAGGGAATATACGCCTTTGGCAAGGTGTCACTTGTAATATACTTTATAGCAATGTTCGTATTTTTAATTGCGTTATACGTTAAGACTTCGACAGAGAATAAGAATAAGACAGAGCTGATGATAATAATAATGCTCTCATTAACAGGCAGTATGTTTTGTACAACAAGCACTTTAGGAAGCGCAGACATGTATATGGCGATAATACTATTTATAATGCTATCCGTAATTGTAATACATGACCTGCCGATATTAACTATTATTTTATCAATAGTGGGAACCCTTATTCATCCGAACTTTATTATAATATGTGCACCGATTATTTCGGTTTACTATTATTATAAATGGAAAATCAAAGCTAAGCCGAAGTATAAATACTACCTTTTTGCAATGCTGATTATTGATGCAATTGTATTTATTGTGTCGGAGGCTACAAGCTTTGGCGATGAATACAGCACACTTCTGACTCCCGAGTGGTCACATATAGACAGTAATTATATTAATCTTATTATATACATTGTTTTGATGATGCCCTGGTTTTGGATAGGCTATAAATGTATAAGAGGTATGATTGCAGGTGCATCGAACAGGCGCACCTATCAGGTCATCGCATTTGGTATAGCACCAATATTATTGGGATTTATTTTCACAAGTACATATGGATATATGGTATATTTCATATGTCTATATTACTTAATTACTTTTATGCTTATGATATATGAGAACGATAAGCTATGCATTGGTGCTGTTGATAATACGGTTAAAGCTGTTAAGAGTAAGCTTCCGATGGCTGAGCTTACAGTAGTATATCCTGTGCTTTTATATCCGCTTACAAGTAAGGCGATTTCACCGCTTATTGATAATATAGTTGATTTGTTTGTGTGAGGTAATGTAATGGCTAAGAATAGGAAAATGTGGATAATAATTTTTGCCATATTCGTATTGGGAAGTGTGTTTCATTATTTCTACGGTACATTTGACAAAAGTGTTGAGCTCCTTCCCGATGAGCTTAGATATTATTGTATGGCAAGAAGCATTTATCTTGGAGATGGCTTGACCTTTAAAGGCTTACCCCTGTCATATACTAAGTTCGGATATATGCTGTTCCTGGCACCGTTTTTTGCTGTTGGCGACGGAATACTCAGAGTTAAGCTAATTACGCTTTTTAGCAGCATTGTGATGATGACAAGCATTTTTCCGCTTTATGGCATTATGAACAGACTTAATCTTTCTGATAAGCTTAAGACGTTTATCTTAATCAGCTTTATGGTTTTCCCCGGACTTATGATGTCAGCAACATATATGTCTGAAGTTTTATATTGGCCGCTAATGTTTTTATTCATTTATCTCTGGCTTCTTAACAGGGATAAGAAGAATATTATCGTATCGATTGCGCTCGGAATTATCGGTTACTACGGCTATGCGGTAAAGGAAGTATTCTTGGGCGTCATAGTTTCTGTAGTTATCTTTGAGATACTGTTTCCCATTGTCTCATATTTCACAGATAAGAAGGATAATCGGTTATCGCTTAAGACTTATTATGATAAGAAGAATATCTTTGCCACACTTTCCATAGTCTTGATGTTTGTGTTAATTCACGTGCTATTATCGGTATCATTTTTTGCCGGTATGTCTAATTCATATGATAATCAGATTGGACTTGATGTACTTTTAAGCTTTGATAATATCCTATATATGCTGTACGGCTTTATATATTATCTTGTAACAATTCCGCTTGCCGTATTGATAATGCCGATTATTGTGCCGGTCCTGCTTAACAGACAGCTTGATGATAAGACGAGAGCCCTGCATTTTTTCAATATGGTAAATGTAATAACAATGATAGGGATTGTTATATTTACGATAACGGTAAGAGAGGATTTTGGGGAAATGATTCCGCGAATTCATTTTAGATATTTCGACCCGCTTCTTGTTATTTTTATCGTAACATTTTTTGTGTGTTTAGATAGGAAGGATGTAGCTCTTAAGTTCAACAGATTTAATGCTGTTACGATTATATCCGTATTGATTATAACCTTTGCATTCTTCAGAGGCGTAAGAGTTTGTACGGAGATAGATCAATTCTCGCTTAACTGGATTGATTCGCTTATGAGTGTATTCGGTGATACGAAGGGTGTATTTATTGCAGATGCAATAATTGCGGCAGTTGTTATTTTTACGACACTTCTGCTGTTTCAATCGCGTAAGCAGATAGTTGGTATAGTGGCATTTGTAATAATGCTTTTTGTCAGTATATTTAATACGGTCACAACAAAGGAGAGAATAGTTTCTTATATGAACAGACCTACGGACTTAATTGATGCGGCGGTTGATATTAATAATAAGATGAAGGACATTGACGGTAATATTTTTTATATCAGTGCATACAGTAACGGGGAGAAATGTATAGATACATATTTTGATCGTAACATGGGGTTAATGTTCGTTGATTGGAACTACTCTAAGGGGTTAGATGCAAAGACATATGAGGTTAATGATATGACATTTCCGATGCAATTCGGTCTTTGGCAGCTAAAGTATGATGATGTCGATACTGTTGATTACATATTGGTAGAGAAGGGCTACGAGCCGGTAGATGTGATGTTTGATAATGTAACGCGTGATGAAGAATTAAGTAATAATCATTTCGATGTATACAGGAATAATATACCTACTAAGATGACATTTGTTAAGGCTGATTAAGATAAACGTATGTTGAAAAAGCTTCGTATAACCAATAACAGAACTGAATACGTATTATTTATTATTGCAATTATCGTATCGCTGCTTTATATATTTACCATTGCACAAAGCGATATGCGAACGATTGCCAATTGGGGCTACGATTTATTAGAGTCGATTAAACTGGGCGCGCTAAGTGAATTCCCTGCATATACTAACGACTTAAGACAGATGCCGAGTAATTATACAATGCTTGCCAATATGACTACGGCAGCTTGGTTAAGTCCGCTTTATATCATACAGAACATAATCGGTAACACATTTCCCATAGAGATATATTGGCTGTGGTATAAGTGTCTTATTGGAATTATTCATTTTGTAAATGTGTATTTGATTGGAAAAGTGCTGTCTAAGCTTAATGTGGCAACACGCAATATCAATATAATTCGCATATTATATATGCTGTCAACTATTGTACTTGTAACAGTAATCGGTCAAGGTCAGATAGATATGATATGCCTTCTGTTTGTATTATTGGGTTATCATTATTTGATTGACGGTAAGTATATGCTGATGGCATTAATGTTTGGAATAAGCTTGATTTTTAAGCCCTTTGCATTGCTTATGGTTGTGCCTATACTAATACTGTTATCGGCAAAGCTTAAGGGTAGAACATTGCTGTCAGCATTGATAACGGCCCTTCCTTATGGCATCAATGTATTGGCAACTAAGCTTATTATGCCGGAGTATGACAGGTACGTTAACCTTGTTAACGAGCAAAGCAAGGAAATAATGGGCTCTAACAGAATAGAAGAGATATTTGCCCTTAGAATTAACAGTATTCTTGTATTCTTTGCGGCAATGCTTATTCTGTGCTTTATCTGCTATTATAGGTCATGGCATAATGGGATAAAGATAACGGATTATATTATATTGCCTACGCTGGGATTTATGATGTATGCACTGTTTGTATCGCCGGCAGCGTATTGGTTTATAATAATAATACCGAGCCTTTATTTGATGGGGCAATTTTTCGAAAAGAGGTATGAATTCTATTTGCTGAATCTCGGCATTAATATAGGCTGTATGATTAATGTGTATTTCAGTGAGAAGCAGTATTCACCGTCACCTGAATTGTCTGTTTTCGGCTATATTACGGGGCATGAGCAATCGCAATTTTTATATCGCGTATTTGACAGTGATATAATTACATATATTCAATTTATATCGTGTACATTATTTGTTGTGTGTGCTTTGATAATTATAGGAATGTTTATATATAAGATTCATAAGGATAAGTCTGATATGCGAGACATACAATGTATTCAAAAGGGTGTTAATACCAATACATACACAAGAACGGATAATGCATGGCTGATTATTCAAGCCGCTCCGGCATTAGTTTATTTGGGATTTTCGTATATACAATATTTTATGTAAGGGTACTTAAAATGAGTGTAATTAACAAAACAAAATTATTATTTGAAAAAAGATATGTGGCCTTTCTTTGGGGCGCATTAATAGGAATTATTATATTTCTATTACAATACGGCGTTGATGTACTTTGCTTTACGAATGTAACGTGGCTTACGCATTCTAATGATTTAGAGGGGCTATGGGATTTGACACAGCATTATTACGGCTGGGTTGTATACCGCAACTCACCATGGACATTTCCCATAGGGTTGCTGGAAGGAATAGCGGTTAACCCCATTTCTGTTGCATATACGGATTCAATTCCTCTTTTTGCAATAATATTTAAGGTGCTCTCGCCCATATTACCTGCCAATTTCCAGTATTTCGGGCTGTTTGAGATAATGTGCTATGCACTTATGGGAGGCTTCGGAAGCTTAATTACTCATAAGTTTACCAAGAGCATCATTAATAATTCCGTATCAGCAGTACTATTTGTAATATCGCCGGTATTACTTAAGAGAACGTTTTATCATTCGGCGCTGTCAGCTCATTTCCTGATTCTTATAGCAATATGCCTGTGGATATATCGCGATGAGATGGCGGACATAACACATGTGATATTGTGGAGCGTGCTTAGTATGCTGTGCACACTTATCAATCCGTATTATGTGCCGATGGTAATGGGTATAATGTTTTGTTCCCTGCTACAGAGCTTGATAGTTAAGAAGAGATGGATATATACATTGGTGTGTGCTCTCGTGCCGGGTGTATGCGCCTTAGCTATCGGCTGGCCCTTGGGATTATTCTACGGAGAAGTAAGCTCGGGTGGTGAAGGCTTAGAGATGGTAAGCTTTAATGCCGATCAATTATTCAATCCGAATAATCCTCTTCTTCGTCATAGCGACTATTGGTTTGATTATGTATCCTACTCGAAGTTCCTACCCAATTTGCCGCTTCACACTGATTGGCAGATGGAGGGCTTTTCTTATCTCGGATTGGGAATGCTGATTTTAATCGTACTTGTCGGTATATTATGGATAATAAGTCTCGTTAAGGGCAGGGATAAGTTTAAGGATAAGGGCTATCGCAAAGTATACATTTCCTACATTATTACAATTGCAATTTGCATGGTAGTATTCACGCTTCTTGCAATGGGACCGGATGGCTCGCTTGGCACACATGTATTGTATAGCATTAAGTGGCCTAAGTTTATTTATAACCTGTTTGCAATATTCAGAACCTGCGGAAGATTCATATGGCCCGTATATTATATGTTTATGTCACTTGCGCTTATAGGTACGACAGTGCTTATAGATAAGAAGCGATTGGTCAGTATAATTCTTATTGTTATAACTATTATACAGATTGTCGATCTTTGGCCTTCCTTCGTTTACAAGAGGGATGTATATAAGAAGGCAAGTGCCGACTATGATGCTGATTACACTAATCCGCTGTATCAGTCGGATGTATGGAAGGACTTGGCAGGACAGATTGATGAGATTATATTTGTTCCGCCGACAGATAAATCAATATGCTTCAGAGCAGAGAAGTCGTGTCTGTTTGAAGGGTACGCAATAGACAATGATATTAAGATGAGTGCGTCTTATTGCAGTAGAGATGTATCAGCGATGGCAGATGAATATGCCAAAGAGAATTTCGCCAAGCGAAGGAACGGTGAGACATTCCCTAATGCGATTTACGTAATGCTGTATGATAATATGTTTGATGCGGTTAGAGAAGCAGGATTACCGATTTACAGATACGGTGATTTTTATATAGCAAGTGACAGAGACCTTAGTAAATATTCGGATTTGGAATTAGTTAAATAGTATGATAAAGCTTAAGGATAATACGCCTAACAGAGAATACTGGAATATTGTTAAGGGACTTGGCATTCTGCTTGTAGTAGTAGGGCATGCCTGTACATTTTCGGTTGAGTTTGTATATATTTTTCATCTGCAATTATTCTTCTTTGTATCGGGGTATTTGTATTCTGAAAAAAAGTATGGCGACCACCCGCTGCAATATGTTAAGAAGAGATTTGTTTCGCTTTGGCTAAAATATATGATTTTGTCGGCGATACTTGTGATTTTGCACAATCCCTTATATGACATGGGAATGCAACGATTGGATGCAACAAGGTATTCCGCGGGCGACATTTTGCTTAATCTTGTATATTGTGTAATCGGTAACAGTAAGGAGCTGTTGGGAGGTACACTTTGGTTTTTGCCGGCACTGTTTCTTGTAGTAGTATTTCTTGAAATTATTGTTTGCATCAGCAGGCGACTGGAGAAGCTTACCGGACACACTGTTGTTAAGCTTGTGTTTCAAGCTGTATTGATACTTGCAATGACATATTTGGGATACAGATTAATCGCTGCGGAGTATGATTTTGTGGCTGATTTGCAGGTAGTGCTGGCAGTGATGCTCTATGCCTGGCTTGGTTACATTATCAGGAATTATGCAGATATCAGCAAGTTGATTAATCTTAAGATAACTAAGATTATAGCCGTAGTTGTTATGATAATCGGCTTTGGTTATGTATATTGGTACTCTACGAGACATTGGGTAGACCTTATATTCGGCTCTGTAACATTGTCTATGTATTTGCCTGCAATAGTCGGAATAGTAGCATGTCTTATATTGTCATATATAATAAAGGCTATCCCCGTTGTCGGTAAATTCTTCGAAAGAATGGGAAAGAATTCCTTGATAATAATGATTGTTCATTATCCTGTTCTTAAGATTATAGATAAGCTGATTTGTGTATATATTGGTGATAGTGACGGAACAATTTATGATAAGATACCTATTAGCTTTCCGAATATATGGCCGGTATATATTATTGTGTCTGTAGGAATATCGCTATTCGTAGCATTTATTATTAATAAGATTAAAGCAACCGGGGTTAATAAACATGCAAGCTGTTAAGTTCAAGACAACAACCGGATATAAGCTGATTTTCATAGTTATAACTATTGTTATGTCACTTAGATGCGTTGGCAAGGAATTAGTGACCTCACTTACAACCGCATTAGCTTTTTCATATGAATACGGCTTTTATGATAAGAGCCTTGTGGGAAGCATGTATAAGCTGATAGCAGGCTTTTTTACAGATGATGTATATTCTTATAATGTGGCATTTATCTTCTCGGCTATACTGATGCTTCTCGGAATAATTATTTACATAATTATGGGAAATGTATTACTTGGCAAAGCAGACGAAGCAAGGCGCGAAGCGGTCTTCATAATACTGATATTTTTCACTATATTTGCCGCAAGTATAATTACGGCAGAGGACTATATCGGTTCAGCACAATCATTTCTTCTGATTACATTGCTTATATATATATACTGTTTAATCGTTAACAAGGTAAGTGCATTGCTCTTTGTAATTCCGATAATTGCAATGGTTACGGACAGTGATTTCGCACTTGAGTATATGTCGATTATAATCGTACTTTTACTATACAGAATATACACAAGTACGAATAAGACCAAATATAAAGCAATATTATTTGTTAATCTGATAAGTACAATTCTGCTATACATTTACTTCATAATAAGTCATACAGCCCTTTATGAAGACGTGATAAGAACAAGGGCAAAGGCCTTGTCGTCCGAGTATGAGGTTAAGGAGGGACTGCTTAAATATTATATGTATGGCTTTGCGGGCGGAATGGATAGCATGCCGGAGCCCATTATATGCATTCAAAGGATTGTATATATGATATTGCTTCTTATTCCGTTTATTGTTTTCTTTGTAATTATGTATCGCAGGGTATGGAAAGCAACGATAAGTAGCAGTAACAGACTCTTTTACAGAATACTTCCCTTTGGGAGCATTCTTGTAATACCGTTATTTATTTACAGCAATAATTACGGTACATGGTTTTTTGCAATGCTTTCATATTATGTGCTTACCACGTTAGCGCTTATATTAATGGGAGATGAGCATGTATATACGGCCTTTAACGGTATTATCAATACTATAAAAACAAAATATAAATGGCTTATAATACTGCTGATATATGCGGTGTTCTTTACACCGATTGACAGTGTTAAGGTCGGTCAGTTTGTTAATAATTTTGTTATTAGATAAAGGATAAGAGATTTGATTAAGAGACTTAAAGCTGATCCCAACAGAATGTTTTTAGCGGCAATGGCACTGTTTATGTGTCTTATGGCATGCAGATTTTTTGTAAAGCAATTATCAAGCTTTAATGTTACCTTGTATGCCTTTGGCTATCAATACGGATTTATGTCTCGCGGATTAATTGGAACGATATGGCGTGGAATAGATTATATACTTCCGGGAGATCAGATGACATATGATGCCTTGTATGCATTCAGCATGGTTATAACTGTATGCTATATTGTTGTAATGTTTATTTTCTTCTGTTTAATGGTTAACAGAGCTGCGGATAAGGATATACATAATATAAGGTATCTTGTAATTTTCTTATCCATATTTGCAATTCCTATTTTTATGACAAGATCAAACTATGGAAGAATTGATTTGTTCTTGTATATTATTTTATTCGTTTGTTTGATGGCAATCGTTAAGGGGCGTCACGAGTGGATATGCATACCGCTTGTAATAGTAGCGGAATGTATACATCAAGGCTTTGTATTCATGAATATTAATATTATCCTTGTTCTTTTATTCTATAAGGCTCTTAAGAATACGGGTAAGGACAGGGTAAAGTACTTTGTCATTTTAATAGCAACCTTTGTGGCAGCATCTGTTTTCTTCTTGTACTTTGAATTTTTCTCGCATGTGGATGGCGAGCTTATATATGATGAGATTGTAACAACAGCCAAGTCCTTATCAGCATCCGGCAAGGCATACGGTACGATGCTTGTTCAGCACGAGATTCTTGGTGAGGGTGTGTGGATGGATGAATGGAAATATCATTTTGCCAATTTTGTAGATGTTCCGATTTTTGTTATATTCTTCCTGCCATATCTTTTTATCGGTATACATTTTCTGAAAAAGCTTGTTAAGAGGCAGAATAATATTCAAGATAAGCTCATATATCTCGCGGTTGCGTTAGGTTCACTTACCGTAATACCCGAGATGCTTCTAAAGGTAGACTTTGGCAGATATGTATTTGCTGTATTTTTCTATTATATTGCAATTGTAATGTGCTTAATTGTAATGGGCGACAACGATGTGGCTGAAGAATTAGAGAATACCAAGGCAGCAGTTAAGAGCAAGCTACCCTTTGCAATAATTCTGCTTGTATATCCGATAATATTTATGCCACTGTATGATGTAGTAATTTCGCTTGTAGACAGTAACTTAGCGCAGATAGTTACCAATGGTGAAATATATGTCAGCAGATAGTTAGGAGATTAAGTTGAAGAAATATTATGCAGGTCTTAATCTATATAGGTTTTTGGCAGCAGCTATGGTTGCCTTTTTCTTTCACTATCGTATTGTGCTTGGCGATTCGCCGTTTGCGGGAACTACAGTGGGAGACTTTCTTAATGCCAACGGCGGATATGTAGTAGAGCTATTCTTTATTATTTCCGGCTTTGTTGCATACAACGCATATCTTAAGAGAATCAGTGATGGGACACTTAAGTTTAAGGAATTCATAATCGGCAGAATTAAGCGAATGTATCCTACATTAATAATTTCCGTAACGGTAGTATTTGTTCTGATGTGGCTCGGATATGCCATATGGGATACGCCGTTAATTAAGGATAGCGCTACTTCGCCGTTTGCTTTTATTCTTAATATGTTGGGACTAAACGGCGGAATAATAGCAGAGTCAGCATTTGTATCGGTTAACGGACCATCGTGGTATGTCAGTGTTTTAATGGTTTGTTACTTGCTGTTTTTTGTAATAAGCTTATTCTCTCATAAATCCGAAGGTGGCGCTATTGTATTATTTATTGTTGTAATTATTATCGGATTGTTTGTTTATCTTAATCCCGTTAACCTACCGTTTCTTTCATTGTCATGTGCGAGAGGTTATATATACTTTTTTATAGGGGTTATTTGGGCTAAGATACAATCGCGCCTTTCATTCAAGGGTTCAATTATTACCTGCGTCTTAAGTGTGGTAATGATATTGATGTTTGTATTTGCATATTATCATGATTTGCTTTATCAAGAATCACTGGAGGTAGGTCTTTGTATTGTTCTGCCGCTTGTTCTTATCGGGCTTAATGTAAGTGGCTTTAATAAAATTTGCGATAATAGACCGGTACGATTCTTGGGTAATATTTCATACGGTATTTTTATGTGGAACATACCGACCTTTGTATGTGTGCGATTGATTGAACAGACTGCGGGAATAGATTTTGACTACGGTAATATATGGGTATATTTAGCGATAGTTGTTATTAATATAATAGCAGGGACATTATCATATGAATTTATTGAGAAGCAAAAATAAAATAATAATATTTGCATTAGTCCTTTTGATAAGCTTGGTATCGGTATTCTTCTTTGGCGGTAAGGATGGCGAAGACATAGCAACATGGGCAGCGACACTGCTTGACAGTATATCTGAGCTAAGGCTCAGAGAATTCGCATTAATGTGTAATGATATGGGTCTGCCGACTAATTATAGCGCATTCAGTAACATTATCTGCGCCATATGGCTGTTGCCCGTATATCTGATTGGAATTATTTTTCATGTAAATGTATCACTATTCGTTTATTGTACTTATCTTAAGATAGGTATTGTAATAGTTAATTTTATTGCAGTACATTTCCTATATAAGAGCATAAGCAGATATAACAAGGACATTAGAGAAGAGACAGTTTACTTATTATGGTTTTCGTTTAATCTTGTTCAGCAATACAGTATCGGTAACGGACAGATAGACATTATCGGAATATGTCTGATGCTGATTGCACTTAATTGCTATTTTGAGGGAAGGTATCGCGCATTCTCGTTAATTGCCGGCGCTTGCTTGTGCTTTAAGGTTTTCCCTATTATCTTAATAGCGATGGTAATAGCTATGCTTGTTGCCGACAAAGGAATAAAGGCTGTCAGATATTTGATATATATATTAATATTACCGATACTGCAATTAGTAATAGAGAAGGTAGTATTTATTGATTATGACATTGCACAATACGTGGGCTTTGAGTACTCCAATTCTAATTTTATTGACAGATTATTTGAACACGATATCAATATTTCCGTATCACCGATAATTCTTGTATCGGTAATCTTATTTGTGCTGGTTTATTTATTGTACAAATACAGCTTAATTAATGAGCTTGATGTGCTTGCTGTTTCGGCATTAACATATTGTCTGTTCTTCATAATGGTTAGGTCACATTGCCAGTGGTATATGTATTTGCTGCCCTTGATACTGATAATCGGTTTATATAAAGGTGTAACGGTAGAATACATGCTGCTTTGTTTGGGCTTTAATGTGACCGAGATAGTATATAATTCGGTATCAACCGATAGTGTTGATAAGAGCTTATATGGGTATTTTGTTGACAACACGGGATACTTTGATTACAACGTGCCATTAAGCAAAGTAGCGCATGCACCGGAATATGTAGCAAGTATATTCTTTGCCTTTATGTTTTTATTTGTAATATATTATTTTGTTGTAAGAATAAGAACCGCTAAGAATATTGTTGCTAAAAGAGTAACGCCTAAAGCTGCAAGTCAAGTCTTGTTATATGTCGTATATGCCACAACACTCCTTAGCGAAATAATTATTGTTCTGATATATTAATTGTGAGAGCGTATTTTATGAGAAATAAGCACATCAACAATCGTATAATATATATTGTTTTTATTTTAGCTGTTACATTTCTTATCTCAATACCGTTACTTATACCGGGTATTGAAGGACGATATGGTCAAGATTTGGGATTTCATCTTAACCGAATAGAAGGCATTGCCGTGGAGCTTGAAGCGGGTCACTTCCCTGTTAGGATGCAAAGCTTTTGGATGGATGGCTACGGATATCCGGTATCTATATATTACGGAGATATACTTTTGTATATTCCGGCATTACTTCGCATGATTGGTGTTCCGGTTGTGGCGGCATATAAGCTTTTTTTGGTGCTTATAAATTTACTTACCGTGACGATAGCAGCCGTATGCTTCGGTAAGATGATGAACAGAACATCAATTGTCTTTATTTGCACCCTCGTCTACGTGTGTGCATCATATCGGCTGGAAAATGTTTATGTTCGTGCGGCAGTGGGAGAGGTGTGCGCAGGTGCATTTTTGCCGCTAATAATATACGGCTTATATCGCATTTACAAAGCGCCAAAGCAAATCAGCGATATAGAAATGCTTAAAAACTCCATTATATTAATGCTTGGTATTACAGGTCTTATTAATACGCATATTTTATCGCTTGAGATGGTTGGTATAACAATTATTATTGTAGCGTTGGTATTGTTTAAGAAAACCTTTTTAAAGCAGGTAATATTCACATATTTATGCGCGCTGGGTCTAAGCTTTATAGTTAATATGTTTTTTATTGTTCCGTTTACAGATTATTATCTGACACAGGATGTTTTTATTAACAGGACAGCCGGCGGAGCTAAGCTGATACAGGATAGTGGCATGACGCTATCAGAGCTCTTTAACTTCTTTAAGTATCCGTTTGCCAATGGAATAGATACAGCTGATGAGAGACTTCTTGTTACGCCGGGTATTGCAAGCATTCTCATTATAATATTAGCGACAATACTCTTGATTGCTAAGAAGGGGAATAAAGAGATTTTACTATATATGATATTATCTGTTGTACTTTTGTTTGTTGCAACCTGCTATTTCCCTTGGGATGTGTTGGCTGATAATACTTACGTCGGTGCCTTTCTGTCACAGGTTCAGTTCCCGTGGAGATACATTGGGATAGTAGTGGCACTTACAAGTGTATTACTCGGAAGAATTCTTGAGGCTATATCTGATAAGCGAATATTTGCCGGAATCTATATTGTGATTTGTGCAAGCTGTATCGTTACTTTAACTTGGTTTACGTATGAATATGCTACGTACGGTGAATTTAAGTATTATGAGACAGGAGAAGACCTTAATTCTTATGATATGGGATATATCGAATATCTCAGAATGGATACTTCAAGAGAGTCATTTACCGGGGATATAGATATTGAAGGAACAGGAAATATCGAATTGACAGAGCAAAGAGGGGTCGATAGAGATTATATCGTCACGGATG
>CAJOIL010000014.1 GCA_905234525.1 uncultured Lachnospiraceae bacterium
TCTTAGTAAGCGTGTGGGTGATATCGATGTGAAGGCGAAGAATATCGAAGAGCAATCGCATGATGCACAGTCATCTATCGAAGAGATAGCTACCGGTACCAGTGAGGTTGCAAGCACTATAGAGACTCAGCTGACAATGAGTAATGATATAAGCGACCAGTTAGAATCGCTTACGGCAATAAGCAAGGAGATTCAAGATAAATTTACCGAGACACATAGATTGTCACAGCAGGGTATGAATAATGTAAATGAGTTGTCTGAGAGCTCTAAGATGGTAACAGAGTCTAAAGAGAAGGTATCTGAGGCAACGGCAACGCTTGTTGAGAGCTTGCAGGAAGCCAAAGAGATTCTTTCCATTATCAGGAATATAGCAGAACAGACGAATCTGTTATCGCTTAATGCATCAATTGAGGCGGCAAGAGCCGGCGAACAAGGTAAAGGCTTTGCGGTTGTTGCTACAGAGATTCAGACGTTATCCGGAGATACAAGTAAGGCTACAGAGGAGATTAACGGTATATTAGAGACGCTTGCCGATGAAGCCGGACTGGTTAATGATGCAGTCGACAACCTTGATGAGGTTAGTTCAAGGCAGAACGAAATTGTCGGAGAGACGGATGAGCAATTCAGAGCAATCGGTGATAATATTGATGTGATGAATCAAGATGTTGAAAGACAGACTCAGATGCTTGAGGCTATCAATAAGAACAATTCAGAGATTGCGGGTTCTATTTCCAATACAAGTGCTTATACCGAGGAGCTTACCGCTAACAGTGAGACAACAATGAATCTTACCAGGAAGTCGGTTGAGGGCACGAAGGAGATGACGGAATATCTTAATGAGATATTAGGAAGCATACAGGAATTGCAAGGAATTGCAGAAGAATAATTAATTACGAAAAAAGCAACAAAATCTCTTGTTTTTGTTGCTTTTTTTTGTTTGTTTTCATATAATAAAATGTATGAATAGAAGGTGGGAGTACGTTTATTCCTGCCTTTAATGTTAATACAAGTTAATAGTAAGAAAGTGGGGTATTGTACATGGCTAAAAAGCAAGCACAGGGAACGAATCCTAATTATCCGCTTCGTCCGGAGTGCGCAGATGTAAGTGGACCAATGAAACCAAATATTGCCAGACTCGGCAAGATTATTACTGACCGTGCAAAGATTAAGCTTGGTCTTCAGAAGGTTACAAAGGATGATCCGGAATACTGGGCAGTAAAGGCTCTTGTCAATGATGATGATGAATTGGCAGCATGGGTTGCGGATAACTTTAAGGAGATTCGTCATCCGAGAACATTTGCTGAACTTAAAGCAAGTTCAGGTTTATCAGACGAAGAATTAGAGAAGAAGTTGGAGTATATCTCATATACGGGAATCGTTGAATGGAACTATGAGGATCTCGATCCTAAGTGGCCTAATCCGAACCATGAGAAGAGATGGGTTCTCCCTATGTTCGTTCCGGGCTCTGCGGAATTCTCTAATATGAACCTTAAGATGATTGATGAGCATCCGGAACTCGGTATGTTCTTTGAGCATATGACAAGACTGCCTCTTGAGGGATTGACACATATGGTTCCTCCGGGAGGTGCCGGAATCGGTATGCACGTTATCGCCGTTGAGAAAGAGGTTGATATGAATGAGGATTCTATTGATCTTGAGCATATTTCTCATTGGATGGATAAGTATGAAGGTAAGTACGCGGCAAGTCCTTGCTCGTGCCGTCGTTCTCGTATGACTTACGACGAGGGCTGTGCTGATGACTTCCATGATTGGTGTATAGCCATCGGTGATATGGCTGATTATGTGGTTGAGACACAGAAGGGTGGTCGTTACATAACTAAGGAAGAAGCGTACGAGATATTTAAGAAGGGTGAAGAGAACGGATTCGTACATCAGATTACCAATATTGATGGCGAGAACAAGATTTTTGCTATCTGTAACTGTAATGTTAATGTTTGTTACGCTCTTCGTACATCGCAGTATTTCAATACTCCTAACATGTCGAGATCTGCTTATGTGGCACATGTTGAGAAGGAGAAATGCGTTGCTTGTGCTCGCTGTGTAGAGGTTTGTCCGGCAGGTGCCGTTACATTAGGACAGAAGCTTTGCAAGAAGGATGGCTCTGAGGTTAAGTATCCGAAGCAGCCGTTACCATCAGAGAAGAAGTGGTCAGAAGCTGATTGGAATTGGGATTACAGAGATACTAACAGAATAGAAACTCACGAGACAGGTACAGCTCCTTGTAAGACAGCTTGTCCCGCACATATTGCTATCCAAGGATATCTTAAGCTTGCTGCACAGGGAGAGTATACTAAGGCATTAGAATTAATCAAGAAGAATAATCCGCTTCCCGCAGTTTGCGGACATGTATGTAACCGTCGTTGTGAGGATGCTTGTACAAGAGGTACGGTTGATGAAGCAATTGCAATTGATGAAGTTAAGAAATTCGTTGCAATGCGTGACCTCAATGCTGAGACAAGATTTGTACCTAAGAAGGTTATCCCTAAGGTTGAAGGTGCATTTGATGAGAAGATTGCCGTTATAGGAGCAGGTCCTGCGGGTATATCATGTGCATATTATTTGGCAGAGAAGGGCTATAAGCCTACATTATTCGAGAAGAATAAGAAGCCGGGTGGTATGGTTACATACGGTATTCCTTCATTCGTAATGGAGAGTGAAGTGGTTGAAGCCGAGGTGGATGTTCTCCGTGAAATGGGCGTAGATATCAGGTATGAGGTTGAAGTCGGAAAAGACATTACTCTTGCAGAGCTTAGAAAGCAAGGCTATAAAGCATTCTATATCGCAATCGGATGTCAAGGCGGACGCGGAATTAATGTTCCGGGTGAAGATGCTGAAGGCGTAATGAAGGGTGTAGAGCTGCTTCATACAGTTACTGATGATGAGTCATTTAAGATTAGCGGTGATACAGTAGTTATCGGTGGTGGTAACGTTGCTATCGATGTATCAAGAACGGCAGTACGTTGCGGAGCATCTAAGGTAACACAGGTATCATTGGAGACTCGTGACATTATGCCGGCACTACCTGAGGAAATCGAAATTGCCGAATCTGAAGGTATTGTTCTTGAAGGTGGCTGGGGCCCTAAGGAAATTCTTACCGAGAATGGCAAGGTTACAGGCATTGTATTCAAGAAGTGTACACAGGTTAAGAATGCGGAGGGTCGCTTCGATCCTAAGTATGATGAGAATGAGACTATGGAGATTAAGTGCTCTAACGTACTCCTTTCAGTAGGTCAGTGTACAGAGTGGGGCAAGCTCCTTGAAGGAGAAGATGTTGAATTCAGAGGTCCGGCACCTGTTGCTGATAAGGTTACATTCCAGACTACGGTTCCCGATATCTTTGTAGGTGGAGATATGTTCTACGGACCGAGATTCGCAATAGATGCTATTGCTTGCGGTAAGGAAGGTGCTGTCTCAATTCATAGATTTGTACAGCCACATTCAAGCCTTACAATCGGACGTAATCCTAATCATTACATTGAGCTTGATAAGGATGATATCACTCTTCCTGTTGGATATGACGAAGGCGGAAGGAATGTTCCGGGTGTTAAGAAGGATGTTGATAAGATGTCCTTTAGAGACGCAAAGGAAGTCTTCACAGAAGAGCAGGTTAAGAAGGAGACAGCAAGGTGTCTTTCTTGCGGAGCATCTATTGTTGATGAGAATCAATGTATTGGCTGTGGTCTATGTACAACACGTTGTGAATTCGATGCAATTCACTTACATCGTGACAGACCTGAATGCTCTGTAATGAGAAAGTCTGAAGATAAGCTCGGAATCGTTCTTAAGAATGGCTTCAAGCAGAGAATCAAGGTTATGTTTAAATAATTAATCAGGACTTAATAATTTGATTGATTTTAAAGGCTCGACGAAAGTCGAGCCTTTTTTCTATAAAAATGTTTTATTTATAGACATTATATGGTAAAATTATGCCTATATAGTGGGTTAGTACATCTAGGGGGGATATGTTATGGATTTACGGACAAAGCATTTAATTGAGAAGAACAGAGTAGGATTTATAATTGATATTATCATTGCGATTACGATTCTTATTATGGGTATACTGGCCCCGGACAAGAGTGGCTTCTGGATAAGAGTCGGTGGCGGAATCGGATGCATAATTATCTTGATTGTTCTTAACATTACAATGGGCAAGAAGGAAAAGGTTATGTCCTTCTACCTATATACGTTGGTTCTTGATACACTATTTGTAACATTGACGGGTCCGGGCAATTATTACTTATATGCAATATGCTTCCTTGATTGCTTCGCACTTATATTCTTCATGGATTTCAAGATGAGTCTTCGTGGCGTTATTGTAAGTATTATTGCGATGGCTATATTCACGACCCTTAATGTGATATACATCGATACAGACAATAAGCTCGTTAACTTTGCTTGCTTCGGAATGTATGCTGTAGGAACAGTTATTATACTTCTTATTACGAAGATTATATTCAATCAGAATAAAGAAGATGTGGATTATATGAGGGAGGCTGCGGATGAGCAGGCGAATATAGCCAATCAGGTTATGGACAGCTCCAACGATATAGCGGCGCAACTTGATAGCGCACAGAATCTTGTTGTAACGCTTACCCAAAGTATTGAGAACAGTAATTCAAGCGTTAAGGGAATTGCAGAATCGACTAAGATTACGTCCGATTCAATTGAACGACAATCTGAGATGACCGGCGGTATACAAGAGAACCTTAAGAGCGCACAACAGCGTACGAAGGATATGACGGTGGCATCTGAGAAGACAGTTGAGGTGGTAGATCAGGGCGCCAAGCTTTTAGAAGAATTAAGTAAGCAGGCAGATAAGACAGCGGAGATTAATGTCGAATCTCAAGCGACAACAGAGAAGCTTGAGCAATGCATTGAAGATGTTGAACAAATTATCGGAACAATTCTTAATATATCCGATCAGACCAATTTGCTTGCACTTAATGCATCAATTGAGGCGGCTCGTGCAGGAGAAGCCGGCAAGGGATTTGCCGTAGTTGCAGATGAAGTACGAGCACTTGCCGAGGATACCAAGAAGTCAACGGAAGAGATTACCAGTATTATTAAGGAGCTTGCGGGCAATGTAAGAGAAGCCTCGCGTAGTATGACGGAATCGGTTGAATACTCAAGACAGCAGAACGAGATGATTGCAAATACCGGCAAGAAATTCGAAGAGATTCGACACCAGATGGATTCGTTATCGTCCGATATAGATGGCATTACTAATGAAGTAGAGACAATAGTTAATGCCAATAATGTAATAATGGAATCAATTACTTCCTTGTCTGCGACAGGTCAAGAGGTTAGAGCTTCTTCAGAGGACAGCATTGTTGTATCTGAGAGAAGTAAGGAATACATGGATGAAATGAACGTAGCACTTGATAAGATATTTAAATCATCAAAAGAGATGAGTAATTTAGTAGAAAGCAAGCAAGAAGAAAAGAAGGAACAGGCTTAGTCGTGATTAAGTATTACAAGACGGAGAATAATATCATAAGCGAGCTTCAAGCGTATGAAGAGGGCTCATGGATTAATATGGTAACTCCTTCATTAGAGGAATGCGTTGATATTAGCGAACAATTTAATATTGATATTGACGATATAAGAGCCGCGCTTGATGATGAAGAGAGCTCTCGTATTGACCTTGAGGATGACTATACCCTTATACTTGTTGATATTCCGTCGGCTGAGATGCGTAATAACAGACACACTTATACGACTATTCCGCTTGGTATACTGCTTGCTGAGAATACCATAATTACCGTATGCAGTGAAGAGACGGCGGTTCTTAAGATTTTTGTAGAGCAGCGAGTCAGAGAGTTCTCTACTAAGAAGCAAATGAAATTCACATATCAGATATTATACAATGCATGTATTGTGTATCAGAGCTTGCTTCGTAATATCGATCGTAAGAGAACCGAGATAGAAGAGAGAATTAATGAGACAACGCAGGATGTAGATCTTGTAGATCTTCACGAATTAGAATCTAATCTCGTATATTTCGCAACATCACTTAGAGCTAACGGCATGGTGCTTGATAGACTTACCAGATACGGTAAGCTTAGACAGTATGCAGAGGATAGAGAGCTTCTTGAAGATGTAATTATTGAGAATAAGCAGGCTATTGAGATGACGCAGATATACCATGATATTATCAATGGTACAAGAGAGCTTATGTCGGCTGTTATTAACAATCGACTTAACAATGTCATGAAGTACTTAGCGGCTATTACGATTGTTATGTCAATTCCGACTATTATCTCCGGGTTATATGGTATGAATGTTGTGTCGGAGGGTATGCCGTTTGCCAATTCATTCTGGGGCTTTGCGATAATTTGTTTTATAACGCTTATTGCATGCGTTGTGGCGCTTGTTGTACTGAAGCGACGGAAGATGTTGTAATTTAATGTTGTGATAATAACATCTCAACCTATTATTATCAGCTATAATCCCCTATGAATCTACCACTCGCACCACAGGGTAGCACAAGACCATTGCTTGTAACGGGTAGGCCGATTTCGGAACTAATAGCATCGCCGTTATAATCGTATAGGACGGTACTTAGCATATATGTTAGCACGGCCGGCTGCAAGCCGGTTGTGTATGAGTTGATTAGGAAGAATAAGGGCTTATCGGTTAGGAGAGTGGCACATTTTTGAATTAGCGGATATACTGATTGCTCTATCTTCCAGACTTCCCCCTTAGGACCACGACCGTAAGACGGCGGATCCATAATAATAGCATCATAATGGTTGCCGCGACGAATCTCGCGTTCTACGAATTTCACACAATCATCTACAAGCCATCTGATTGGCGCATCCTTAAGATTAGAACTTACAGCATTTTCCTTTGCCCAATTAACCATTCCCTTGGAAGCATCTACATGTGTAACATGTGCGCCCGCAGCAGCACAGGCTAATGTAGCGCCACCTGTGTATGCAAATAAATTAAGAACTTTAATAGGTTTTTCGGAGTTGTTATATTTACCTTTAATAATTAACTCAGACATCCAATCCCAGTTAACGGCTTGCTCGGGGAAGAGACCGGTATGCTTAAATGAAAACGGCTTTAGATTAAAGGTTAGTTTTTCGCCTATGGGAAGAGAATATGATATTTGCCATTCCTTGGGCAAATTAAAGAATTCCCATTCACCGCCACCTTTTTTGCTTCTGTGATAGTGACCGTTTTTCTTGCGCCATATTTCAGAATCGCGAGGCGTATCCCATATTACCTGAGGGTCAGGGCGAACCAATCTATACTCACCCCATCGCTCAATCTTCTCTCCGCGTGATGCATCTATAACCTCATAATCGTTCCAATTGTCTGCAACCCACATAACAACCCTCCGTATATAATGTTATTGTAAGATTATCTAATACTATTTGTATATATGTCAAGTGCCGGCTAAGTACAGCGATAACCCGGATACAGCAATATAGTTTCGCTGGTTGTTCTTCGTTAAGACTATGTAAGCAATTGACTTGTAGTCTTTATTAATAGTATGACAGCAAACGCTCGAGACTCACATCCATGCTCGGGTTCTCGCTATTTTTGCCATCCTTGGCAAAAATTTGCTTCGCTGAGTCAATTGCTAAAATAGTCTAACACTCGAACAAAGGCTTCAACTATATTACTGTATCCAACTTATCGCTTGATTTTACAAAAAATATCAGTACGCACTAAAATTTACTCCCAAAATACCGATATAATTAACGAAAAGATAATTACTTACAATAGTCTTAGCAAGCTTAACCAAAGCTCCGTTGTCGGCATATTAGAAGGTGTGTCGGTGATGTGATAGGAAAGTAACTTTGATGAGTAGGTAGAAAGGAACAAGATAAATGAAATATTATGATTAGTGACGTGCTTCGAATCGGGAGGTGCGTCTTTTTTTAGTTGCTTAGAATTACATGATAAGTTATAATTTATTCTGGAGGATAACGGATTGAATAATTATACATTACAAGATATTAAGGAATTGGCGTATAGTCACTATGGCGGTTTTTCAAAGTATGCGACTGTGGAGCCGTCTGATTCATCGTCTATCAGATACTTTGGCAGCAAGGCTAATGACAATTTAAGAAGCGCCTTTTCCGTTGATATAGATAAGATAATTAATAATCCTTTTTACAATAGATACAGTGATAAGACACAGGTGTTTTCGTTTTATAAGAATGATGATATTACGAGAAGAGCTACGCATGTGCAGCTTGTGGCACGGATATCTCGTTTGATATGCTCTTGTCTGGGTCTTAATATTGATTTGGCTGAGGCTATTGCGCTGGGTCATGATATCGGTCATACGCCGTTTGGTCATGTCGGAGAAATGTACCTTAATGATTTATACAATAATGCAACGGGTAGATTCTTTAACCATAATGTGCACAGCGTACGAGCACTGAAGGTTGTAACACCTACTAATCTTACGATTCATACATTAGATGGGATTATTTGTCATAACGGCGAGAAGCCGGAGGGAGAATATTATCCGAGTAAGGCTAAGAGCTTAGAAGAATTTGAAGACATGATTGAGAAGTGTTATACGGATAAAGGCTTTGTTAAGACACTTCGTCCGTTTACCTTGGAGGGGTGTGTCGTTAGGATAAGTGATATCCTTGCATACCTTATGAAGGACAGGCAGGATGCTGAGAAGATAAATCTTAACATTGAGTACGATGAGGCAGGTATATTAGGTGCTGAGAATTATCAATTTCTCGGCAATATTATCGAGAATATTATCAAGAATTCGTTTGATAAGCCTTATATTAAGATGGATGAAGTGGTTTTTGAGGATTTATATAGGCTTAAGGAAGAGAATGCCAAGAAGATATACGGTAATGATGATATCAATTCCATGTATGATGTAACGATTAAGCCTATGATGCACGCCTTGTATAACAGATTCAGAGAAGATATTATTAACGATAATCAAGGCAGCTATATATTTAAGCATCATATTAAACATCCGAGACTTTGTAAGACGTATAAGCATTTGGAACGTATGCGACTTGATGATGTGGTAGTGGACTATATAGCAAGCATGACAGATGATTATTTCATTGATTTATATAATAAGCTGTATGGCGATGATGACGTATATAATAAGGTCAGATATATAAGTTATTTTGATGAATAAGAGGATATTACGATGAGTATTATAACAACTATTTTAGCAATCTTATCCGGAGTAGCGCTTTTCTTGTTCGGTATGTCACTTATGGGCAACGGACTTCAAAGAGTTGCCGGCAATAGCTTAGAGAAGGTGTTGTTCAAGCTTACCAGCACACCGATTAAGGGAGTTCTTCTCGGTACAGCGGTTACGGCGGTAATTCAGTCATCAAGTGCTACGTCTGTTATGGTTGTAGGTTTCGTTAATGCCGGAATGATGCAGCTTGGTCAGGCAATCGGTGTAATAATGGGTGCCAATATCGGTACATCCATTACCGGCTGGATACTATGTCTTTCATACATAGACGGAAGTGAAGGAATAGCTGCACTTCTGTCAACAGCGACTATTTCTGCGATTGTCGCAATTATCGGTGTAATCTTAAAGCTGTTTACCAAGCATACGAGATACCATAATGTAGGTGATATTATGCTGGGTTTTGCCATTCTTATGGTTGGTATGCAGACGATGTCAGGTGCGGTTGCACCACTTAAGGACAGTGAAGTGTTCGTAGGTATGCTGACTGCATTTAACAATCCGCTTATCGGTATTTTGGTAGGTGCCGGAATTACGGCAATACTTCAATCGGCTTCTGCATCTATTGGTGTGCTTCAAGCCTTATCGGTAACGGGAGCACTTACCTTCCAATCATCATTTCCGATTATTCTCGGTATAGGAATCGGTGCTGCGATGCCTGTTTTAATCTCAGGTATCGGTACCAATGTTAATGCCAGAAGAACAGCGCTTGTATATCTTGTTAATGATTTGTTGGGGGCACTTATTTGGGGAACGATATATTTCGTAGTAAGCACGTTTGTTGAGTTGTCGTTTGCGAGCATGGTAATGTCGCCCGTTGCAATTGCGCTTATTAATACGATTTACAGAGTGCTTACCGTACTGGCATTGTTCCCGTGCATTAAGCTTATTGAGAAGCTTGTATGCAAGCTGATTAAGGACAACAAGCAGGAGACGGAAGAGCAAGCAGATTTCGAATTGTTAGAGGAGAGATTCTTTAATATCCCCGAGCTTGCAATTTCACAGTCTCATAAGTGTATCAACGGAATGGCCAGGACAGCACAGAAGAATATCTCGCGTGCTACAAGTATGATAGATGATTATTCCGAAGAGAAGTTTGAGAAGGTCAAGAAGAAAGAGGATGTGCTCGACCAATACGAAGATCACTTGGGCACATATCTGATGCGTGTATCGAAGACGCAGATGAACTTGAATCAATCTAAGCAAGTATCTAAGTTCTTAATGACAATAAGTGATTTTGAACGTCTTGGTGACTACGCAATGAATATTGCTATTGCAAGTAAGAATATGCAGGAAAAGGGTATTGCATTTTCCAAAGGTGCTTATGATGAGCTTGATACAATTAAGGCTGCAACGGAAGAGATAGTTGATATGGCAGTATCTTCCTTCCAGATAGACGATCCCGTTAAGGCAGCGCAGGTTGAGCCGCTTAAGTCATGGATTAGTAAGATGTGTGATCGTTCGCGAGCCAATCATGTAACAAGACTTCAAGAGGGTCAATGTGAAATCAAAACAGGTGTTGTATTTAACGACCTTACCAATATATATAAGCGTATAAGCGCACACTGTTCTAATATTGCGGCAGCAACAATAGAGGCTGAACAGTCACATTTTAATACTCATGAGATGCTGCATGATGTTCATCATGAAGAGCAATATAAGTTTGCATATAAGACCTACGAAGAGAAATTTGCATTAGAAGAGGCAAGTGAAGAAGAGAATAAGAAGAAGAGTAAGAACAAGAAGGAAATAAAAGCAACTAATCCGGCATAGTAATTATAAGTACGTTAACATGATAGTGATAATTAGTAATATGACATATGATAGAACGTATCAAGAATTTTGTTAATAGAATAGTTTTGCTTATATTTCCTGTTCCCGAGCCTGTGCCTGAAGGTGAAAAGTGCTGCACCATTAAGGGAATGCGTCGCAAGGTTGTATTTTATGGATGCATGATTCTCGCCGGGATAATAGGTTATTTTGCAATACATGAGATTTCCATACATGTATTGAATATGGATGCTATTACGATGAACCTTCGTGAAGGCGGTGAGTATACGAAGTTTTATCAAGGTGGGACATATTCTTTGACGGCAATAGAATGGATTATATTCTTAGTTACCTTCTTGTCGATTGCTGTTACTCCGGTTATCAGATTTATTCCTTGGGGTACGGTATTTATTGATACACTTTATTGTGTGTCGGTTGGATATAATACAGCGTTTATGTATTGGGGAGTTGCGCAAAGTAATATGCATGTTGCGCTGATTACTTTATATTTAAGCCTATCCCTTTGCCTGATACCGTATTTGTTATTTAAGTTTCATATGATTAAATTGCCGCCGTTTTTTTCTAAGATTGTATATGTGCTGTTCTGGGTGCTTGTAATGGGCGGCAGTATCTTCCGTATACTGTGCTTCATACCCGGAGTGGATTATGTTGCGGTATTTTTCTACAATTTATATAATCTGCCGGGTGCCGGCGAGGTATTATTAATATTTAGAATTATTATTTACTTTTTGTTTATATTTTTATCTCTTGATAATATGATTAAGTTTGTCAAGCGAAGAGTACCTGTTAAGTATGAATGGACGATGACCTTTCATTTGATATATACAATCACTATTCTTGTTAACTATTGTCTGTTATTTGTTTTGGCGCATGTTGATGAATTAATGAAGGTTTTAAGCAGAGGAAATGATTTTACTAAGGCTCTTCAGTAATATGAATTAGGTGATAATATGGGAAATGTGATTTCTTTTAAGGGAATACGATATGCAAAAGCCGGACGATTTCAATATCCGGTGGAAGAACCAAAGTGGGATAGAATTAATAATATTGATGATTGCTTAAGGGACTTTAGTAGGTTTGGTCCCTGCGCTTATCAACCAAGAGCATTTGCAAGTGAAGCAGATGATCCAAGTAAGGCCTTCTATTACAAAGAGTTCAGAGAGGGATGCGAATTTACATATTCTGAGGATTGCCTTAGACTTAACGTATATACACGTCTTGATGAGACCGGTAATTTAGAAGGACAGAATTTGCCGGTAATAGTATATATTCACGGAGGCTCATTTACTACGGGCTCATCTGATGAGAAGGTATTTGATCCAAGCGCATGGGTTGAATCATCAGTTATTGCGGTAACTGTTAATTACAGACTCGGTCCGTTCGGATTTATGTGTCTGCCGGAGCTTGCAAGCGAGACGGGTCACACAGGTAATTACGGGCTTTACGATCAGCTTACGGCATTAAAGTGGATTCATCATAACATAAGTGTATTTGGAGGCGACCCCGATAATGTTACCGTTATGGGGCAGTCAGCCGGCGCTATGAGTGTGACTCATCTTATATTAAGCCCACTTTCAACAGGTTTATTTGCCAAGGCGGTTCTAAGCTCAGGTGGCGGTGTATCAACATTTCTTGCACCTAAGCAACCGGATGATTCATATTCCTTCTGGCGTAAGCTCATGAATGATTGTAATGTATCAACGATAGAGGAGCTTAGAGAGCTTAGTCCCGAAGAGATATATGTTCCTTGGATGAAATTATGTGATAATACTAAGAACTCCGGACTTATTGCAAGTCCCGTGGTTGATAATATTATTATACAGAAGACACGAGCTGATGATTACAGAAGCGGCAATTATAATCACATACCGATTATGATTGGCTCTAACAGTGAGGATGTTGTAGTATCTGTCTTTTTTGAGATGGTTAGATCGTTTGGCAAAAATGTTGCGGAATACGTCGGAACGCATGACTGTGACGAAAGTATCCGTGCATATACTTATCATTTCTGTCGTCAGCTTCCCGGAGATAATAAGGGTGCTTGGCACTCGAGTGATTTATGGTATTGGTTTGGAACACTTGATAAATGCTGGAGAGACTTTACCGATACGGACACCATGCTCAGCAAGCAAATGATAAGATATCTTACTAATTTTGCCAAGACAAGCAATCCTAATAGGGATAATAAGGCAGACGAAGAAAGTATTGTTGTATGGGATTCTACTTCTGATGTGCCAGGCAAATACATGCACTTTGGTGATGAAGGCTGTGTTATGTCAAGAGTAAGTGCAACGAAGATCGTATCTAATATGTTATTTAAGCGTAAATAAACGGAGACTGATTATGTATAAAGTAGATTTTAACAGTAAGGGACATTTTTATTTTATGGGAATCGGCGGAGTCAGCATGAGCGGATTGGCGAAGGTCCTTTTAAAGAGAGGCTTTACCGTTTCCGGCTCGGATAATAATCATAGTGATTATACTGACAGCTTAGAGGAATTGGGAGCAACCATATATTTCCCGCAAAAAGCCGACAACATTAAGAGCGGAATAGATTGTATCGTGGTAACGGCGGCCATTAAGGAAGATAATGAGGAGCTTATTGCCGCAAAAGCAAGTGGCATACCGATTCTTACAAGAGCTGAATTCTTGGGTCAGCTAATGGATAATTACCGTAATTCCATTGCGGTTGCGGGAACGCATGGCAAGACATCAACTACATCTATGATTAGTCAGGTGTTATTAGAGCTTGATGAAGATCCTACCATTTCAGTCGGAGGTAATTTCTCTGCAATTAAGTCCAATATCCACGTTGGCGATAGCGATACCTTTATTACGGAGGCATGTGAATATACTAATAGCTACCATGAATTCCATGCGAAGTATTCTCTTATATTAAATATTGAAGCGGACCATCTTGATTTCTTCAAGGATTTAGACGATATTCGAAAATCGTTCAATAAATTTGCCAATAATACGTTAGATAACGGCGTGCTTATAATCAATGGGGGCATTGACAATTTATCAGAGATTACTAAAGGCGTTAAGGCTAAGGTGGTAACATTTGGCGAAGGTGAAGACAATGATTGTTATGCTGTTGATATAGCATATGATGATTGGGGCAATGCTTCCTTTGTGGCGGTATATAACGGCAATAGATTGCCTAGGATTCAGCTTAAGGTGCCCGGAGTACATAATATATGGAATGCTTTGGCGACGATTGCATTTTGCATAGAATTCGGAATAGAGGAATCGATTATTAAGACAGGACTTGAGAAGTTTGAAGGCGCGGATAGGAGATTTCAATACAAGGGCAAGTATAAGGGTGCAAGCATTGTTGATGATTATGCGCATCACCCGACAGAGATTGCGACTACACTTGAGGCGGCGAGGAAGTATCCGAATGAGAGGCTTGTTTGTATTTTTCAGCCGCATACATATACAAGAACGAAAGCGTTGCTTAAGGAATTGGCATCGGCACTCTCGTTGGCGGATGTAGTTATTTTGGCTAAGATTTTTCCGGCCAGAGAGAAGGATATTTATAATATTTCATCATATGATTTACAGCGTGAGCTTGATGAATTGGGCGTAAAAAGCTACTGTTTTGAGACATTTGAAGAAATCGAAGAATTTATTTCAAAAAAATGTATGAACAATGACTTGTTAATAACTATGGGCGCAGGAGACATAGTAAAAGTGGGAGATGACTTGCTTAATCAATAGTTATTCACATAATTCACATTTTATGTAGGGTTTATTGCTTACGTAAGATGTGAATTATTTTTTTATATTTCACAGATGTTTCACGAGTTATTCACTATCCCGGTGAGTGCGCCAAGCCCTTGATATTACTGGGGTTGTGGACTATTTAACCCTTTTCTTAATGAGCAAAAAGTGTTAGAATCCCTCTAGGGTTTCGAAAAGAGGGAAATGATTATATGGCAGACATAACATTGCACACAAGTAGCGATACAGGCTTTACTTGTGTATCTAATGCGTTTATTGATGAATATATGAAGGATGCCAACGGAGAATTCGTTAAGATTTATCTGTATCTTCTTAGATTGTTGGGACAAGATAAGTCTGACATCGATATCAGTATGTTAGCGGAGAAGCTGGACCATACGGTAAGAGATGTAAGACGTGCCTTAGCTTATTGGGAGAAGAGCGGACTTGTTGTGCTGGAATATGATGATAATGATGAGCTTACGGGCGTGTTTTTTCGCGAGCCTACGACATTGGCGAATGTTTCGGCTAATGTGAGCACCGAACAGGGAGTCTCTAACATAAGCGCAGCACATGAAGTCGTTAATGATACAGCTTCTGATAAGAAGGATTTGCCTAAGAGGGGTGAATACAGCTTGTCGCAGGTACAATCATTCAAGGAGAATGATGACGTAGAAGAGATGCTTTTTGTAATAGAGAAGTATTTGGGACGTAATTTGACGCCTACGGATCTTAATTACATTATATATTGGATTAAGGAATTGTCTTTTTCTACAGAGCTTGTATATTATCTGGTGGAATACTGTATTGATAAGGGACATCCTAACATCAAATACATGGATAGAATCGCTATAGATTGGGCGAATAACGATATAGATTCTGTGGATGAGGCTAAGGAAGATACAATACTGCATAGTAAGATATATGTTGCGGTATGTAAGTCATTTGGTATTAATAACAGAGCACTTGTTAAGTCAGAGCTTGATTACGTCAAGAAATGGAAGAAATTATCGCTTGGTACAGACATAATAGAAGAAGCATTAAGAAGAACGCTTGTTAATACGAATAAAGCCAATTTTGAATATGCTGATAAGATTATTGATAATTGGGCAGCGCATAATGTCAAGAAGCTTGATGATATTAAGGCGGTAGACGAGGAGTATAAGCAGAATAATAAGAAAGGGACGCGTTCTAAGAAGAGTACGGCAAGTAACAAGTTCAATAACTTTGAGTCACGAGATTACAACTACAAAGACTTAGAACAATTGTTAACTAATAAGGGTTAGAACTATGATGCTTAAGAGTTCGTGGTACGACAGTATCATGCGAGAATATGACATAAAGCGAAGTAATGCAAAATCTGAGGCTTTGAGATTAAAGGATAGAATATATAAGGAGAATCCAAAGCTGGCTTCAATAGACCAAGAGATTGCAAGTGAAAGTGTCAATGTGTCTATGAAGGCTATGCAAGGCAACAAAGAGGCTCTTGATACATTAAGAGTTCGCATAACTAATTTGCAGAAGACGAAGGAACAGATACTTAATAAAGCAGGCTATTCTTTGGCTGATTTAGAGGTTAAGTATGAATGCAAAGATTGTAAGGATACGGGATATATCGGTTCTAAGCGATGTCATTGCTTTGAACAGGCTATAATCGACAGGCTATACGAGCAAAGTCGACTTTCCAATATATTACAGGAGGAATGCTTTGATAATTTTAAGCTTGATTATTATAGCAAGGACAAGGTTAATAACAACGGTATAAGTGCATATGATAATGCACTATCCGTTCTTAAAAAATGCAGAGAATTTTGTGATGATTTTACAGGCAAGGATAATATATTATTATATGGTCAGCCGGGGATAGGTAAGACATACCTTACACATTGTATAGCGGGTAGGCTCTTAGATGAACTGCACCCCGTGTTATATCTTACGGCAGATGAGCTGTTTGCCGTATTTGAACGAGAGACGTTTACCGGAAAGGATAGCGCATTTGCCGATTCGATAACGGCTAATTCGGCACTTGTGTTGGATGCAGAGATATTGATTATAGATGATTTGGGTACGGAGTTTATGAACTCATTTACCTCGTCTCGATTTTTTACCGTTATTAATGAACGCTTACTTCGTGAGAAGAGTACTATTATCTCCACGAATTTATCTTTTGAAGAATTATCGGAAGCATATTCCGAAAGAACATTTTCAAGACTTAGTCAATTCACAATCCTGAAGCTGTTCGGAGATGATATTCGGATATTGAAGCAAGCGATGTAGTTTGTTGGTTACAGAATGGAGGATATTATGCCAAGCGACGAGAATTACGTTAAGAACACCACATCCTTTGGTTCACTCGGATTAATTCCGCTTAAGAGCTGTGAGGAAATGGGCAAGAAGGTTGATGATTATCTTGTAGGATGGAGAGCTAATCGCGATCCGAATCATTACGAAGAGGTTACAAGGCAAGGCTATAAGCTTGATTCGTACATTATATCAGCTAATGTGCCCAGATTTGGTACAGGCGAAGCCAAAGGTACCTTGGGTCAATCTATAAGAGGTATCGACCTTTTTGTAATGGTTGATGTTACTAACTATAGCTTGACTTATTCATTAACGGGTCAGGTTAATCATATGTCGCCGGACGATCACTTTGCCGATCTTAAGAGAATAATTGCGGCAGCAGCAGGTAAAGCAAGACGTATTACTGTTATTATGCCGTTCTTATATGAGAGTAGACAGCATCGTCGTACTTCAAGAGAATCTCTCGATTGCGCTCTTGCATTACAAGAGCTTGTTGCTATGGGAGTAGATAATATCATAACATTTGATGCACATGATCCGAGAGTCCAGAATGCTATTCCGCTATCGGGCTTCGAGAGTGTTTCGTGCGCATATCAATTTGTTAAAGGTATACTTAATAATGTTGATGATGTTAATATAAGTCCTGAGCATCTTATGGTTGTGTCACCTGATGAAGGTGCGACGGGAAGAGCCGTATATCTTGCAGGTGTACTTGGCGTAGATATGGGTATGTGCTATAAGAGAAGAGATTATACGAAGGTCATTGACGGTCGTAATCCGATTGTTGCGCATGAATTCTTAGGCTCAGATGTTGAGGGTAAGGATGTCTTTATTGTTGATGATATGATTTCATCCGGCGACAGTATGATTGAGGTCGCTACGGATCTTAAGAAGCGTGGCGCTGCCAGGATATTTGTTGTTTCAACATTTGGTTTGTTTACTAACGGAATTGAGAAGTTCGATAAGGCATATGAAGAGGGATTAATATACAGACTTGTTACAACCAACTTAACTTATCAATCGCCTGAGCTTCTTAATAGAGAATACTACATTAATTGTGATATGAGTAAATATATTGCACTTATTGTAGATACGCTTAATCATGATTGTTCTATCAGTGATTTACTTAATCCTTATGATAGAATTAAGAAATTTGTCGGCAGATATAATGATAAGCACGGAAGATAATTATGCACAGTATTAATATTGAACGGGATCGAATGAAGTTTGATATGCATTGTCATACTCACGAGGGTTCCGTTGACTCAAATGTCAGTGTTGAGAGATATATTAAGCTACTTATGGATCAGGGATACGACGGTATGCTGATAACCGATCATGATTCATATGATGGCTACAGATATTATGCCAAGCATCTTAAGGATGACTCGCGATATAAGGATTTCGTGGTTTTGCGCGGAGTTGAGTATGACACTTATAATGCAGGACATTTTATAGTAGTGCTTCCGTCTGATGAGGAGCCGAAGTTTTTAGAGCACAAGGGACTTAAGGTGGATACATTAATAGAAGCGGTACACTCCGCCGGTGGCATACTTGGTCCGGCTCATCCGTTTGGCGAGAATTTTTTAAGTATATATAATACAGGTCGCTTTAAGAGAGATAAGAGTATTACCGCCAAGTTTGATTTTATTGAAGGCTTTAATTCGCAAGAGGATTATGTCGATAACGGAAGGGCGGTAATGATAGCCAAGCGATTCGGCAAGCCGGTTTTTTCGGGTACTGATTCGCATAATGAGTCTAATGTTGGCAAGGCTACCACATATTTTGATGCGGACATCAGAACGGAGGACGACCTGATTAAGTACATTAAGGAAGGTGGCAGACCACAGATAGAGGGTACTCGTTGGTACGGAACGCTTAAGGATTATCTCGGAATACTTAATAAGACCTTAGTGTATGGCTTTTTCTTTTATAATAAGGCGGGTGCATTTTACAGATTGAGGAAGAGACGCCAAGAGTTTCAGGCGTTTTTGGATAAGCATAATATTGATTTGTTACATCATAACAAGTAATTTTTATTGTCAATTTCCGATTAACGGAGATTGACTTTTTTTAAACTACCACATCTTGTGGTGGTTTTATTTTTGTTAGACAACTTGCATAATTTTAATAAAAAATTTAAAACATTTTTATAATAATTGTTGCAAAGAATTAAGACAAAAGCTATACTAATTATAGCGTATTATTTAGCCGAACTGAGCGAGAAAGCGGCTGACATTTAACTAGCAGAGAAGGACATGAGGTGATTGTTATGGGAAAGAAAGAGATGATAGCTATGTTGCTTGCCGGTGGTCAGGGAAGCAGACTGGGTGTTCTGACTTCCGACGTAGCGAAACCGGCTGTTGCTTTTGGCGGTAAGTATAGGATTATTGACTTCCCCTTAAGTAACTGTATTAATTCAGGTATTGATACAGTAGGTGTACTTACACAGTATCAGCCACTTAGACTTAATACACATATCGGTATTGGTATTCCGTGGGACTTAGACCGTAATGACGGAGGTGTACAGGTACTTCCTCCTTATGAGAAGAGCGACGGTTCAGAGTGGTACACGGGTACTGCTAATGCTATTTATCAGAATATTAAGTATATGGAGGGATATGATCCGGATTATGTATTAATCCTTTCCGGAGATCATATATATAAGATGGATTACGAGGCTATGCTTGATCAGCATAAGCAGAATCGTGCGGCAGTTACAATCGCGGCAATGCCTGTTCCTATGGAGGAGGCAAGCAGATTCGGTATTGTTGTAACTGATGATAACGGTCAGATTACGGAATTCGAAGAGAAGCCGGCGAAGCCTAAGAGTAATCTTGCATCAATGGGTATTTACATATTCAGTTGGCCGGTGCTCAGAGATGCGCTTATCACTTTGAAGGATCAAAGCAATTGTGATTTTGGTAAGCACATTATTCCTCATTGCTATAATAACGGTGAGAGAATTTTTGCTTATGAGTTCAATGGTTATTGGAAGGATGTAGGAACACTCGGCTCTTATTGGGAAGCTAATATGGAGCTTATCGATCTTATTCCCGAATTTAATCTCTATGAAGAATTTTGGAAGATTTATACTAAGCAGAATAGAATCGAGCCGCAATACATTTCAAACGAGGCTTCTGTTAAGAAGTCAATTACCGGTGCAGGTAATGAGATATACGGTAAGATTGAGAATTCTGTTCTCGGAGCCGGTGTTATCGTAGAAGAGGGTGCGAGCGTAGTTGATTCTATTATAATGAAGAATGTTGTTATTAAGAAGGGCGCGCACATTGAGAAGGCAATCATCGCCGAAGATTGTGTCATCGGTGAGAAGACCAAGGTAGGCGTTGGGGAATCGGCTGAGAGTAAGCTTAATCCTAAGGTATACGCATTTGACTTAGCGGTAATCGGTGAGAACTCAGTTATTCCTGATAATGTTACAATAGGTAAGAACACTGCAATACGCGGAACCACTACTAAGGATGATTATCCCGGTGGCGAGCTTAAGAGTGGCGGATATATTATTAAGGAGGGCGAGGAATCATGAAAGCATTAGGAATTATTTTAGCCGGTGGTAACAGTTCCAGAATGGGTAACCTCTCCGATAAGAGAGCAATATCTGCCATGCCGGTAGGCGGCAGCTACAGAGGAATTGACTTTGCATTATCCAATATGACTAATTCGCATGTTCAGACAGTTGCAGTACTTAGTCAATATAATGCCAGATCGCTTAATGAACATTTAGCATCTTCTAAGTGGTGGAATTTCGGTCGTAAGCAAGGAGGCTTGTATGTATTTACACCTACGGTTACGACAGATAACAGCTGGTGGTACAGAGGTACGGCAGATGCTATGTGGCAGAATATCGACTTTCTTAAGAAGTGCCATGAGCCATACGTAATAATTGCAAGTGGTGATGGTATCTATAAGATCGATTTTAATGATGTATTAGATTATCATATTCGTAAGCAATCTGATATAACTGTTGTGTGTGCCAAGGCACCTGAGACTGATGACATCAGCAGATTTGGTGTTATTAAGATGGATTCAGAGGGCATGGTAACAAGCTTCGAAGAGAAGCCTATGGTTGCTAAGTCTAATGTAGTATCAACAGGTATTTATGTAATCAGAAGACGAAGCTTGATTGAACTGTTAGAGCAATGCAATCAAGAAGGCAGATATAACTTTGTTACGGATATTCTTATCAGATATCAGGGCATGAAGAAGATTTACGGTTATATGCATGACGGATATTGGAGTAATATCGCAAGTGTAGATTCATATTATAATACCAATATGGATTTCCTTAATCCTGAGATTCGTAAGTATTTCTTTAGACAGGGTACTAAGATTTATTCTAAATCATTTGATTTGCCGCCCGCTAAATTCAACGCGCCGGCTGATGTTAAGGATAGTCTTATTGCAAGCGGATGTATTATCAATAGTAAGGTAGAGCATTCTGTTTTGTTTAAGAATGTATTTGTTGGCAATAACAGCGTTATTAAGAATTCAATTATACTACCTAACGTATATATTGGGGATAACGTTAGAGTAGAGAATTGTATCGTTGAGACTCACGAGACATTAATGAGTGACACTGAGTATATCGGAGAGAACGGTGTTAAGATTGTTGTTGAGAGCAAGAGCAGATACGGTATATAGGCGTTCTTTTGGGAGGAGGAAGTCATATGAATATTACAGACATAAGAATGCGACTGTCTAAGGATGATTCGAAGAATGTTATGGCAACAGCATCAATCACTATTGATGATGAATTTGTTGTACATGATATTAAGGTTATATCAGGAAGCAAGGGCTTGTTCATTGGAATGCCATCAAGAAGAGGTGGCAAGGATAACGAATACAAGGACATTGCACATCCGATTAAGCTCGAGACAAGGGAGCATATCCAGAAGCTTATTCTTGATAAGTACGAGGAGATGAAGCAAGAAGAAGCGTCAGCGACAAGTAGTGAAGCGTCTGAGGAACAGGCTAAGACAGAAGAATAGTTTAA
>CAJOIL010000015.1 GCA_905234525.1 uncultured Lachnospiraceae bacterium
TATGCTCTGACGCATAGCTTCTGCTTGGGCAAGAGCGGTGTTGACGGTTTGCTCGATATTATCACAGACGGAAGTTTTAGTGTCGAGCGCTTCCTTGATTTTCTTTTGCTTTTTAGTTGTGATATTGGGAATCGGAATATGCTTTACAATATCCTCATTCAAATTGTTCATAGTTGTACCCGTAGATTTCTCTTTGAGATAATGGACTGTGTCGGGACTTGATAACATTTGTGCGTAAAATACAGCATCATATTCAGGTTTTAACCTAACGATTATTGATCCTGTTCCACAGATCCATCCAGCTTCAATCGTAGTTACAGCAGCAGTCCTACCCATTTCACCTCTGCGCCCCATAATCACATCATTTATTCTTAGTTTATACGTAGAGAGCTCGTTTGCTTTCCCTTCAGATATTGACACGTGCGTGCTTGGATGTATTTCTTGGTTTTTGATGTGTTGTGGATTTATAACTGGTATCCCCCTATCAATATAATCGCTTTTATGAAGCATTGTTCCAAATGGACCAATCCTAATATCATCAACAATGCTTTGTAACTCAACAATATCTGTCACTTCGCTATAATTAAACGCCTCTTTCAGCACCGCCTGTCGGTACACCTCCAACTGTTCTTTTGTTTTCTGCAAGGTCTCCACAGCGTTGTCGAGAGATGAGAAAAGTTCCTCGATGCGGGAAACAATGCGCTGCTGCTCCGGGATAGAAGGAACGTTCAGTTCTTGCTTCTCTATAAATTGATAATGACGAGCATAACCCTTGTCCCGTATTCTCAGCGTGAGGTACTTTGTTGCATAGTAAAGATATTTAATATTCAGTGAATTGTCTTTTGGCTGAATAATCTTTATTCCGTCAGCTCCAGCACCAAAGTCGAAGTTTATAAGTTTTACGCACTTCGTGTGATCTCCAAACACAATCACAGGTGCTTGACAGTTAATTTGCTTTGACAAATCATCTGTATACCCGCCGATTAGTTCGTGTCCTTGATCCACTATTGGAAGGCTTCCGTTTGGTAGATATTCCTTCTGTTTTGTTTTCTTATCTGCGGGAACAGATATTTTCTTTACAATGTTTTTATATAACACCATTTACGCCACCAACTCAATATTCATCTCATTGAGTATATTTTCATACTCATCGCCAAACACACCATAAAACGCCGCAAGACCTCCACGCCTGTCAAATGGCGTCAAGTCCAGATCCTCCGGTAAGATAGACAGTGAAGTGATGATATGGTCCTTGATCATACGCAGCCATCCCATTTGTTCCTCTGTGAAATGTACCGCGCCTGTGTTCTTGCGGAATGTCCACTGCATAAAGTTGTAATTCACCTTATCCGCAAAGGGAGAGAGGTTGTCCGTATATCCCATCTCAAAGCGGTCGGTGAGTTGCGCCATTGTGCCTCGTTTCACTTTCTCCGGTTTTTTGATCGCATAGCAATCCCACAACCGTTCTACAGTAATGCCTTTTTCCTTCAACTTCTGATACATCGATTTCAGCCCATTGATCATCATCGGGCGGTCTTTATATGCCTGATCGTAGATAATACGGAGAGCGATGATCTCATCTTTGTTTTCTTCGATAAATTCCCGAAAGGTCGCGATTACCTGATCGGCATTCTCTTCTCGCTGCGTGTCATACCCGGCAAAGGTTACGGTATCCAGATTGATGTTGTCGATGATCTGATCATGACTCCGGCGGACATTTTCGATAAAATCCCTAGTTTCCGGATTATGGAACGGGGTGACAGCTTCTGTGATCAGCGCAGTCTTTGCGGCCTGCAGCTGTTCCCCAGTCGGCTCCTCTGTTCCTGCATCAGCCTTCGCTCTTTCTGTGATAACATCTTCATCAAAAGCATTCAGCAGATTCTCTGCCACCTTCCCCGCAGAAATACCAACCGTATTTTCAAAGTTTTTTCGCTCTGTTGATGTCATTTGGGCATTCAGGCGAGTAATACGGCTTGCAAGTGACGTCAGGGTATCCTCATCCTTTGCGCCGAGAGCGATATTCATCATAAGTTCCTTCAGGGAAACAGATGGTTTGCGCTCTAACGGACGGGTATCGCTCTTTTTGGACTTGGTAACACCAACGGCATCTATAATGACAAAGTGATCTTTGTTCTCGGTGGCCGATGGAGTAACTTTCTGTAGGTCATCCACGCCGAGTGTTCGTGTACCGCGCCCCTTCATCTGCTCAAAGTAGTTCTTGCTACGGACATCACGCATGAAGATCAGACATTCAATCGGCTTTACATCCGTTCCAGTAGCGATCATATCCACTGTGACAGCAATCCGGGGATAGTAATCGTTGCGGAACGCGCTTAAGACCGACTCCGGCTTATCGGCGGCATAGGTAATTTTCTTGCAGAAATCATTTCCTTCGCCAAATTCTTCACGGACAATCTGTATAATGTCATCTGCGTGACTGTCGGTTTTAGCAAAAATCAGTGTCTTCGGAACTTCCTTCCGGCGAGGGAACAGCGTAGTAAACAGGTTTTCCTTAAAGCTTTTGATCACCGTCCGGATCTGGCTTGGATTTACAACATCCTTATCGAGCTTTCCTTTGTTCGCACCGGAATAATCCTCGTCTTCATCCATCTGCTGCCAACGCTTTGCGCGTGAAAGCCTGTCGCGGTATTCAATCAACTGTTTCATCAGACGTGCGCCGTTTCTGGTAATATCCGTCTCTATGATGAAAATATCCTCTCCGACATTAACGCCGTCAACGATAGCCTGTTCTCTCGGATACTCGCTGACTACATTTTCATCAAAAAAAGCGAATGTCCTTTTATCCGGAGTGGCCGTCAGCCCGATAATAAATGCATCAAAATAGGTCAGCACCTGACTCCATACATTATAGATGGAGCGGTGACATTCATCGACGATGATGCAATCGAAGAATTCCGGGGGATATTTACTGTTGTAAACAACTTCCTTCGGGGCTTTTGATTCTGCTGTCACATATTCCGCAAACGGAACCTCTTCAGCACCCTCATCCAATTCTTCACCCTTCAGAATAGAGTACATGCGCTGAATGGTGCTGATGCAGATCTGAATGTCATTTGGAATATATGAGCTTTTCAGTCGTCTGACTCCATACAGCTGGGAAAAGTTCCTTGGATCGTCATTAGGCGTATATGCAAGAAACTCACGCTCAGCCTGTTCGCCGAGACTCTTCGTATCCACAAGGAAAAGAATACGGTTCATCTTGCCGTATTTCAAAAGCCTGTATGCTGTTGTAATTGCAGTGAATGTTTTGCCCGCACCTGTGGCCATCTGGACCAGCGCCTTCGGTCTGTTATCAGCAAAGGATTTGTCTAAGTTATTGATGGCCTTTATCTGGCATTTTCTGAAGCCTGTCTCATCAAATCCCGGAAAATGCTTCATGTTGTTTCGAATCGTATCCGGAGCAGCTATCAGCGCTTTTAGTGTTTCCGGGCGATGAAATGAGAATACGCTGCGGGAACGGTATTTGATATCATCATAATCCGTAAATCTGACCAGCTTATCAGTTGCTTCATATGCAAAACGAATCCTGTATTCCTGCTGTACCCATTTAAAGGTACTGTTCGCATACCGTGCGGACTGACCTTCCACCACAGTAATGTTTTCTCCGGCCTCGGACTTTTTTGCCTCTACGACACCTACAGGCCTTCCCTCTATAAAAAGAGCATAATCAACCGGCCCGGTACTGGTAGGAAATTCGCGTACTGCTATACCGAGAGAAGCTGTCAAATTCAGTTGCCGCATATCTTGAATGGTCCACCCGGACTGTTCAAGCTTTTCATCTATAACTACACGTGCTTGCTCTTCTGGAGTCATACGATCATTCCTCCTTATCTTCTGGAATAAATTCCAAAATATCATCAACACTGCAGTTCATCACATGGCAAATGCTTTCAATGCTTTCAAGTGAAATATAACCATTGCGTTTAAGGCGAGTGATAATATTTGCGGAAAAACCAGCTTTTTGCTGCAGCTGAGCGTTTGTCATACCTTTCTCGATCATTAGATGAAAAAGCCTTTTATATGAAACAGCCATAGCGCACCTCCCTAAACGGCGTTAAATAACGCATATATCATATCACGAAAAGATGAAAAAATCAATTTGTGAATGATCAATTCAGCTTTATTGGGCGGTGGGGTTAATACCATGTTTGAAAACAGATTTTTATGCGTGAAGCTCCGCCGCCGTTGTCCTGACATATGACCGTGGGGATCTTCACCGCCCCTGCCCTTATACTTTTACTTTTCATTTCGCGACTGCGCGCACAAATCTCACCCGCCGTTAAAGGAAATGAAATACTATAGCGATCCATACACCCCCTCCGGGCCGGGGACATGAATCAGATTGGAAGAATACATGATGTATATGAATACAACCAGTGCTGAAGAAGACTTCAAGGACTGCCCGCTGGTACGGATATCAGAAAGGCATTGCACCAACTACCTTGTAGAATACGATACAAGTGATAATGCCAAAGAAACTGCATATGAGAAGATAAGACGCTTGCTCTTAAATGATGTTGACGCACTCCGAACATCCTCTTCCTGTTAGCAAAAAGTTCGCAGATCATTCGCAGAATCAGGCTTTAAATCTTCAGGATGGTAGTTTAAAATAGAAGCTACCGCTTGAAGACTGTCGGGAAGGAGGTTACATGACAAGACAGTCTCAAAATATTAAGAGCATTGATAAAATAACAGCTCTCTACTGCCGCTTATCAAGGGATGACGAGCTTCAGGGGGATTCCAACAGCATCAAAAACCAGAAAGCCATCCTGAAGAAATATGCGGATGACAACGGCTTTACCAACACATCCTTCTTCGTGGATGATGGATACAGCGGGACTACCTTTGATCGCCCGAACTGGCAGAGGCTTATGGAGCAGGTAGACGAAGGTAAGGTCGGTACTATCATCGTAAAAGATATGAGCCGCCTCGGTCATGATTATCTGAAAGTCGGAATGTACACGGAAATGATATTTCCGAATGCGGATATCCGCTTCATTGCAATCAACAACGGCGTTGACAGCAACAATCAGATGGATAACGACATGACGCCCTTCATCAACATCTTTAACGAGTTTTATGCCAAGGATACAAGCCGTAAGATAAGGGCGGTATTCAAAGCAAAAGGTCAGGCTGGAAAGCCACTCTATACAAATCCGCCCTACGGGTATATAAAAGACCCGGAAGACAAGCTTCACTGGATCATTGACGAAGAAGCCGCTGAAGTCGTAAGGGAGATATTTCATCTTTGTGTACAGGGCTATGGGGTATCGCAAATTGCGACAGCCATTACTTCAAGGCACATCATGAACCCTACAGCCCACGCAAAAGCAAACGGAATCAATCCACCTGACAACAGAAAGGATGCCGGGGAATACTACTGGGGATCCAGTACAATCTCTCATATTCTTACAAGGCAGGAATACCTCGGGCATACGGTAAACTTCAAGACCTACCGCAAGTCCTATAAGCAGAAGAAGCAGCTCCACCATGATCCGTCTGAATGGCAGATTTTCAAGAACACCCATGAAGCGATCATTGATCAGGAAACCTTTGATATCGTTCAGCGCATCCGTGACGGAAGACGCAGGCTCACGCCAATGGGTGAGATGCCGATATTGTCGGGAATGGTTTTTTGTGCAGATTGTGGCGCCAAGCTCTATCAGGTCAGACATCGCGGCTGGACGCATGAACAGGAACACATGGTCTGCGCAACCTATCGTAAAAAAGGTAAGGAAGTCTGTCCGTCACATCAAATTCGGAATGTGGTTATTGAAGATTTTTTACTCACCGGAATAAGGGAAATTACAAGCTATGTTCAAAGCCATGAGAATGAATTTGTGGAGATGATCACGAGGAAATCCAAAGATGAAATTGACAGAGGACTCCGGGAAGCAAAGCGCGAACTTGACCAGTCCAAAGCCAGAGTCCGCAAATTGGACGAAATCATTCAAAAGCTGTATGAAGATAATGTAGACGGCAAGATTTCTGATGAGCGTTTTATGAAGCTTTCCGAAACATATGAAGCTGAACAGACCGAGCTCAAAGACCGTATCATGGAGCTTCAGGGCTTTATCAACCACGAACAGGAAGCAGCCGTAAACACCGATTCATTTATCATGCTTGTGAAGAAGTACACAGATGTACAGGAGCTGAATGCTGAGATTATCAGAGAGTTTGTTGACAAGATATATATTTACAAAGCAGAACGCATAGGCGGTAAAAAAGTACAGCATATAAAGATTCTTTGGAACTGTATCGGAGAATTTATACCGCCAGTAAAGGAAAAAACGGCGTAGCCACTCCTACATGACTACGCTGATATTTTTCAGGGATAGAAAATCCCTATGTGGAACCGCCTTTAGGAGCTTCCTTTCTAATAGTTATGAACAAAGCTTAACGCCCAGCTTAAAGGCATTCTCCAAATCATTCGGGAAATTCTTCTCCCTCATTTCCTTCTTATGTGCTTCATTAAAGCTTGACATCTCGAATTTGCTGTAATCATTAACCTGCAAAGTATCGCAACACGGATATACCTCTACGTCTCCGTTAAGGCTTTTGAATATGCCGGCTATTTCCTTTGCCTTCTTCTTATATGACATATTGTAATACGGCTTAGGCGCATTCATAGTTAATATAATTCCAACATTTACCTTGCCGGTAAAGTAATTAGAATAATCGTCATAGGAAAGGGTACAAAAATGAAGTCTCTCAATTAATCCGTGCACCTGACTTGTGATATCTCCAAGATAAATCGGCGAACCGATAATTAATGCATCCGCAGAAAAAATGCTGTCTATAACCGGTGACAAATCGTCCTTCCAATAGCATTTACACCTGTCTGCCCCCTTACGCTTACACGCCATACAGCTTCGACACCCTGTATAATTAAGGTCAAAAAGATTAATATATTCCGTCTCGGCCCCTACCGATGCAGCACCTTTCTCTGCCTCTCTTAGCATTAAATCCGTATTCCATTTCTTCCTTGGACTTCCGTTAAGTATTATAGCTTTCATCATTACCCTCCTTTTTATCAATTATTTCTTCACATAGCCTATCATAATAAGATAATACTCCGTCACTTCTTCCGGCGACAGCTTCATCCTGTTTCCAATCCACCATTTTACAGTCTCTGCAAAGCTTCCAACCAGATGATTAAAAGCAAATTCATGTGGCACAGCTTCTTTAAAGCACTCAGGATACTTCATATGATCTGTTTATCAGGTGCCACTTTGAGCTAGGGTGGGACCGCTATTTTGCTTGCCCAAAAAAGTAAATGGGGTGGGCGAAAAGCGTCACCGGCCGCTTGATTGCATTTACAGATATCTACTTTTCAAGGTGCATCTGAGCCTATTTCTTGGGCTCGGTTTTTTCATACGTCACTTGACACTATCTTATCATAAGAACTATCACACATGAACTATTAGAAAAAGGCATCCTTGTAATATATGCAAGAATGCCTAAAACATATTATAGTATCACTATAAAACAATTCTGTTATTCTTATACTTCGTTCTTCGCTCTTGCTAAGAATGAAAGATACATGAAGTATGATACGATGTCAAGAATAACATCAAGGATAGTAAGCACGATTATTACGATAGCAATAATACCTGATGCTGTACTTCCAGCAAGAATTCCACAAATTATAAGACCGATTGCAACAATGATATCAATAATTATAACAGTCATTACTATCTTCCATGTGCTTGCAGCCTTATCTGATAATGCTGAGTTAAGATTAGCACCACCAAATAATACATGATGAATGATTACTAAGCTGATAATTGAATTGATCATATTAACAACAGATGAAATCCATGTCATTGAAGAGAATAATGCTCCGAGGATACCTCCTGCTACACCAAGGATTAATGAGAAAATAGCTAATCCGAATGCTGACTTAATAAGATCATCATCCTTACCTGCTTGGTTAAGACCTACAAGGTTCATAATATAACCTATTAATCCAAGAATTGCAATTGCAGCTCCTGCGATTACAGGTCCTAATACGGGAATCAATGTAAGTAATGAACAAAATGCTGCAATGATTCCTAAAATCTGTGCTGTGAACAGTTTACCAAAACCTGCTCTTGCGTTCTCATGTGCCATAATAATAGTTCTCCTTTCTTACAATATCTAGTATATTATAACTATATATAGTATTATATGTCAACTTTTTATCAAAATCTTTGAGATTGAAGAAGCTCTTTTACCCTCCTGGTGTCACCATTATAATTAGGAAGGAAGCCTATATTCCTTTAATACATTTCCCATATATAATATTATAGCAGGACCTTAACGGTCCTACTATAATAAATACAGTCTATGCAACAATTATGCATCTGCCTCGCCGTACTTCTCATTGTATTCAGCAATCTCTGCAGCTGCTTCAAGTACTGCTGCTTCTGTCTCAAGAGCCATAGCAAGTGTAAGCTCTTGACAGCTCTCTGCATAGTCAAGAAGCTCAACAATTCTTCTCTCCTGCTTCTCTTTGTTGACAGCGTCCTTCTTAGCTGTAACCTTCTCTTGTCTTGCTTCCTTATTCATCTGAGCCTGAAGTCTTAAGCTGTTAATCTTCTGCTCGCGTCTCTCGTCAGCCAATACGGCATTCGCTGTTACGGCATTAATTCCGCCTTCTACTGAATCCTCAGCGCCCTTCATTGCTTTATTAACACCATCTTCTACATCATCAGCGAATTGGTTAAGTGCTTTGCCGCTTACGTCAAGACTCTTGTTAACAGAAGCTTCTACTTCATCGGCGAATTTCTCAAGCGCCTTATCAACCTCTGCCATGTCGGCCATTATCTCTTCCTTCTTCAACTCACGAGCCTTCTTAGCCTTCTCACCTGAAGCGGCAATCTTAGCCTTGAGCTCATCCATTCTGGCATGTGACTTCTCAAGTCTCTCATTAAAATCCATAATAATTTCCCCTTTCTATATGGTTTTGATATGTATAATAGTATATCATAAGGGAGTATAGACTACAAATAATTTCTGAATTGGAGAAAGCTATGCAGGATCAATTTGAACGCACAAGAAGTCTGATTGGTAATGAAGCACTGATAAAGCTATCAAAAGCACGAGTAGCAGTATTCGGTGTCGGCGGAGTTGGTGGTCATGTATGCGAAGCATTAGTCCGAAGCGGAATCCTTCATCTTGATATCATTGATAATGATAAGGTGTGCTTATCTAACATCAACAGACAAATAATTGCAACACATTCCACCATCGAAAGACCTAAGGTTCATGTGATGCGTAAGCGAATGCTTGATATCAATCCCGATGCAGATATCAGAACATATGAGACATTTTTCTTGCCGGAGAATTCCGATGAATTCCCTTGGGATGAATATGATTATGTAGTGGATGCAATTGATACGGTTACGGCTAAGATAGAGCTAATCGTAATATGCAAGAATAAAGGAATACCTATTATATCTGCGATGGGCGCAGGTAACAAGCTTGATGCAACCGCATTTCGCGTAGCAGACATATATAAGACAAAGGTATGCCCCTTAGCCAAGGTAATGCGTAAAGAATTACGCGACAGAGGAATTAAGAACCTTAAGGTGGTCTATTCGGAAGAACTTCCCGTTACCAGAACACAAACTCCCGGCTCAATTGCATTCGTACCGTCTGTAGCAGGCCTCATTATGGCGGGAGAAGTTGTTAAAGATATTATTAAAGAATAATAATTATTCTTCCTCTTCCTCAGCTTTAGCTTCATTAGCTTCTTATTTCAAAAAAAATCTCCTCGATATGAATTATATAAATAGTCCATATCAAGGGGATCTTTCGTTAATAAAGGTTAATGTATTGGGTATGTACAAGGTGTTAGCAATGGCTAACTGTTTATATTATAGTTAGTCTATGCTAACTTGTCAAGGGTAAATATTATTTTTTTCAATATTCCCAAGATTGAATCATACATATTGATATGATAGAATAATAACCAATTATAAACATTTTACATTAAGGAGAATCAATATGGCTCTTAAAGAATCAGGCGAGATGTACTTAGAGACAATTTATATATTATCCCAAGACAAAGGCAACGTTCGCTCTATTGATATCAGCAGAGAGATGGGTTACTCCAAGCCATCGGTCAGCCGTGCCATCAGAGTTCTTAAAAAGGAAGGCTATATTACAATCAATGAGAATTCTCTCATTAACCTCACTGAAGCCGGACGAGAAATTGCAAGCAACATATATGAACGACACAATGTATTGTCAGACTTTCTTATGGAGCTCGGTGTTGATAAGGACACAGCTATCGAAGATGCTTGTCGAGTAGAACACTACATTAGTGATACAACATTTCAAGCAATTAAGAATCGCAACCAAAACAAATAGCTACTGAATTGTCTTCCAAGTATTTGGAAAATGCCCCTCTTATACAACTCAACAAGAGAATAACATAAAAAGCCCGTGCACTCTACGTGCACGGGTCATCTTATTATATTCTTATAACTATGAAAAACTATCTCTTAGAGCTATGCGGACAGCCTGCAGCACAACTTGAACAATTGCCGCCACAGCCTGTGCAGGACTTGCCCTTCTTCTTATCTCTTACCATAACGAAGATGGCAAGAACAACTATAGCAATTACTATAACAAGTACAATAATTGTTCCGATGTTAGCACTAAGCCAAGCAAGCATTCTTACCATCTCCTTTCATAAGTAATACCTTAAGCCAATCTGTCGGCTTCTTTATATTTCTTGAAGAATAACATATAAAGCATTCCCACAAGAATTATTATAGCACATATAAGTCCTATTACGCTAATACCACCTGTAAATATGGCACCAAACTGATTAATCATAAGTGCTATGGCATATGCGAACAAGCACTGATAACCAATTGCAAACCATGTCCACTTAGCATTGTTCATCTCTCGCTTGATAGCACCGATTGCGGCAAAGCAAGGAGCACACAGCAGGTTGAATACGAGGAATGAATATCCTGTAATACCGTCAAACGCCTCATGAAGTGCTTGCCATACCGTCAAGTCTCCTCCACCGTAGAGAACTCCCATTGTACCGACGATATTCTCCTTCGCAACAAGACCGGTAATTGATGCAACAGCTGCTTGCCAATTGCCCCATCCGAGAGGTGCAAATATCCAGGCTATTGCTCCGCCAATCGTTGCAAGAAGTGAATCCTCTAACTCTTCTGCTTCCAACATTCTGAATCCGTCATCTGTAAATCCAAAGTAAGAAAGGAACCAAATTATAATTGTAGATAAGAGGATAATTGTTCCGGCCTTCTTAATGAATGACCAGCCTCTCTCCCACATTGACCTAAGTACATTACCAAGAGTCGGCATATGGTATGGCGGAAGCTCCATAACAAACGGTGCAGGATCTCCCGCAAACATCTTAGTCTTCTTAAGCATAATACCCGATATAATAATTGCCGCCACACCGATAAAATATGCACTTGTTGCAACCCATGCAGAGCCACCGAACAACGCACCTGCAATCATTGCAATAAACGGTACCTTAGCACCACAAGGAATAAATGTAGTAGTCATAATCGTCATACGACGGTCGCGTTCATTCTCAATTGTTCTGCTTGCCATAACACCCGGCACACCACAGCCTGTACCTACAAGCATCGGTATGAAGGACTTACCGGACAAGCCAAACCTTCTGAAAATTCTATCAAGCACAAATGCAATTCTTGCCATATATCCGCAAGACTCCAAGAACGCAAGCATTAAGAACAATACAAGCATCTGTGGAACGAATCCGAGTACAGCACCGACTCCGGCAATAATACCGTCTAAGATTAAGCCTTTAAGCCAATCTGCTGCGCCTACTGCATCAAGTCCGCTCTCAACAAGTGCCGGAATACCCGGAACCCAAACACCGTAATCAGCAGGATCCGGTTCATCAGGATACTTCTCTAAGAACTTCATAGCCTTAGAATAATCTTCAAGCGTGGCTTCTTCTTCTGTAACTTCCAATGTCTCCTCATCTTCCATCTCATATGTGAATTTATCTGTGGGAGCAGTGCCATGCTCTTCTACATATTTATCATATCCATCACGAATAGCTGTTGCTTTGCTCCACTCTTCAGCTATATCCCCGTATCCGTCATCCATTCCGAATAAATGAAATCCATCGCCGAACACTCCATCATTAACCCAGTCAGTCATAGGAGCGCCGACACCTACCATTGCAACCCAATATACAACGAACATGATAGCAATGAATATGGGCAGACCCAAGAAACGGTTGGTAACAATCTTATCGATCTTATCGGATGTAGTCTGGCTTCCTGCATTAGCCTTCTTGTAGCAAGCCTTAATTACTTCTGCGATGTAGATATATCTCTCATTAGTAATAATTGACTCCGCATCGTCATCCATTTCCTTCTCAGCAGCCTTGATATCCTCTTCGATATGACTTTTAACATCAGCGGCGATATTCATCTTTTCAAGAACCTTGTCATCTCTCTCGAATATCTTAATTGCATACCATCTCTGCTGTTCCTCAGGCATACTATGTAAGACAGCCTCCTCAATATGAGCAATTGCATGCTCAACAGGTCCTGAAAATGTATGATAAGGAATCTTCTTGGGATTCTTAGCAGCTTCAATTACCGCATTCATACATTTATCAATTCCTGCCTTCTTTAGTGCAGAAATTTCTACTACCTTGCATCCTAATTGACGAGACAATTCCTCTGTATTAATCTTATCGCCATTCTTCTCGACAATATCCATCATATTGACGGCTAATACAACAGGAATACCTATCTCTATCAACTGAGTCGTAAGATACAAATTCCTCTCCAGGTTGCTACCATCAATAATATTAAGTATTGCATCAGGTCTCTCATCAATCAGATAATTCCTGGCAACAACCTCTTCCAATGTATAAGGCGACAAAGAATAGATGCCGGGCAAATCAGTAATCACAACATCCTTGTCTTGCTTATACTTACCTTCCTTCTTCTCAACTGTTACACCCGGCCAGTTACCTACAAACTGATTAGAGCCTGTAAGAGCATTGAACAATGTCGTCTTACCACAGTTGGGGTTTCCCGCAAGGGCAATTCGTATACTCATTTTCTTAAGCTTCCTTTCTATTGTAAATTTCTAACCTTCTACTTCAATCATTTCAGCATCAGCTTTTCTGATACTAAGCTCATAGCCTCTTACAGTAACTTCAATCGGATCTCCGAGCGGTGCTACCTTGCGTACATAGACTGTGGCATTCTTGGTAATACCCATATCCATAATACGACGCTTAACTGCACCTTCACCGTGAAGCTTGACTACTGTAACAGTTTCGCCAATTGCTACATCTCTTAATGTCTTCACTACATTTTCCTCCTTCTATGACGAGATATTATTAAGCTATACCATTATTTTCCTTGCTAATTCTTCACTTAATGCTACGCGGGACTCCTTGACATTAACAATCACATTGCCATCCAATGTGTTGACAATACTAACGTCGCCTCCCACATTAAAGCCAAGGTCAGCCAAGTGTTTTTTCGTCTCTTGACTTCCACCAATTTTCTTAATTATTTGTTTTTCTCCAACATTAGCATAGACAAGAGGCATCATAATATCTCCTTCCTTATTCGATTAGCCAATGCTAACCATTATGTAAAATAATAAGTTAGTTCAAGCTAACCTCTATCAAATAAATTTAGTTAGCGCAAACTAACAACATTTGTATTATAGTTAGTATGTGCTAACTTGTCAAGAAAAAAATACAACTATTCAGAAGCGATGTATGAATAGCTGCAAGCTACATTAATCTTCTATCATATCTACCCTGCGCTGATGTCTGCCGCCTGCGAACTCAGCATCAAGATAAGACCTTACGATATCCTTCGCTAATTCCTCCCCAACTATTCTTGCGCCAAAGGCAATAATATTGGCATTATTATGCTCCTTAACAAGATGTGCGGTTGTAACGTCAGAGCAAACCGCAGCTCTAACGCCCTTAATCTTATTAGCGGCGATTGATATGCCTACGCCCGTACCGCATATTAATATACCGCAGCCAACCTCGCCGTTCGCAACCGCCCTTCCGACTGCTTTACCAAATTCAGGGTAATCGCACGACTCATTATCATCTGTTCCGAAGTTAACCACTTCATGTCCTAAGCCTTCAACATACTCCTTGATAGTCCACTTAAGCTCAGTAGCTGCATGATCGTTACCAATTGCAATCTTCATAATAATCTCCTTATAAATGCACATTTACCATGAAAAAACCTGTGCAAAGCACAGGTTAAATACTAATCCAATACTAAATTATAATGAAAATGCGCTATCACTGCCATCAGAATGCTCGCTCTTACTATCACCTACGAAATACAAAAACTGTGAAATAGCACTGTCCTTCTGTAAATCTGTTATTGCCTGCATAGCATCATTAGTCAAAAGTGAATCATCAGCAAAAGCATTATCATTATAAATTCCGGCGTACGGATATATCTCTGAAATATTCATTATATGTAACCTCCTTAATACCCTCTTAGTTACACATTATATTTCGGTTGATATGCCAGAAACTTAACCCATGACTGTTTGTCTTATTAGTTTCTACTTGTCCTTATCAAGCATCTTCTTGAGCTCATTCATAAATGTATTAACATCCTTGAACTCTCTGTATACAGATGCAAATCTTACATAAGCTACAGCATCAAGATCCTTAATCTTATCCATAAGAATCTCACCTATTACGTCACTGGGAATCTCTTTCTCTTCACGTGCAAATATCTCTGATTCTACATCATCAACAAGCTTAGAGATTGATGCTGCCGGAACAGGTCTCTTGTGACACGCCCTAAGAACACCGGATTCTATCTTAGATCTGTCATATTGCTCCCTGTTATTATCCTTCTTAATTACAATAAGAGGAATCGTCTCGACCTTCTCATAAGTGGTAAAACGCTTATTGCATTCATCACATAATCTACGACGTCTAATAGAATTATTGTCGTCTGCAGGTCTTGAATCAATTACACGAGTATTCTCGCTGCTGCAAAAAGGACATTTCATATCATGTTCTCCTATATAACTCCCTTTACATATATTCAGAGCCCATTCGAAAATGCTTTGCATTTTCTCATGTTTGGCTTCGCCAAATAAATTTACATTATAATACTCTCATGAATGCAAGCATTCAGAGAGTATAATAATGTAAACTTGCATGGCTCTGAACTACTACATATGGTACAATAATATCAAATAACCACATAATATGCAAGTGTTTTATATGATTTTAACTAAAGAATGTAATTCTATGCTAAGGCTGCAGTGATAACTGCCATAGCATATACTTCATCAGCCACACAGCCTCTTGAAAGGTCATTAATCGGTGCATTAAGTCCAAGTAAAATAGGACCAAATGCTTCATATCCGCCGCATCTTTGAGCAATCTTATAGCCGATATTACCTGCATTAATGTCAGGGAATATAAATACATTAGCCTGTCCCGCTACCTTAGAGCCCTTAGCCTTAGTATTAGCTACCTCCGGTGATACCGCTGCATCAAACTGTAATTCTCCCTCAATGGCCATATCGGGATACTTCTTCTTAGCCTTAGCCGTTGCATTAGCCATAAGAGTAACATCATCTCCCTTGCCCGAGCCGAGAGTGGAATAGCTAAGGAATGCAATCTTAGGATCAATACCGAAGATTTCTGCACATTTAGCAGTCTCATACATAATCTCAACAAGCTCATCCTCTGACGGATGTAGGTTAATGGCACAATCTGCCATAGCCATTGATTCTACCTTGCCACCAACCTCTCTTGTCATAATAAAGCATGAAGAAACAATAGAATTGCCCGGCTTAGTCTTAATTAACTGTAGGGCAGGTCTTACAGTGTCTGCCGTGGAATAAGTAGCCCCGCCGAGAAGCGCATCTGCAACACCAATCTTAACAAGCATTGTTCCGAAATAATTCGGTTGCATAAGCATCTTCGTAGCGTCTTCCTTGGTAACACCCTTCTTCTTACGAAGCTCAACAAATGTATCAACCATCTCGTCAAATCTCTCGTAATTGTTAGGATCGATAATTAATGCTTTCTCGATTCTGTATCCACGTTCCTTAGCTGCTTCGATAATCTCTTCCTTCTTGCCTACAAGTACAGGCTGTAAGAACGAATCCTCTGAAAGTCTCTCCGCTGCTTTTAAGATTCTTTCGTCTGTTCCTTCCGTGAATACAATCTTCTTCGGGTTCTTCTTGAGTGCTTCAATCATCTTACTTAAATCTGCCATCTCATACCTTCTTTCTTAAAAATATTTTCTTATACCAACACTACTCATTAGCTTAACCTTCTAGCTCAGCCTGGAAACATGATACCCTCGGCCGTGCCTATTCTTGTCTTCTAAGATCTCATCCTTGTTATTCTCATCACTGACGCTTACAAACAAGAGCATCTCTTCGATAATCTTCTTGGCCTCAATATCATCATAATTCTTAAGGTAATTAATTGCCTCCTTAAGCTTATGTCTTACATCAACAGGCACATCATATTCCTTAAGCTTCTTAAGTCTCTCTATTGCTTCCTTAGTCTTAAATGACTCTAATTCTTCAAGTGTTGCATTAAGAACCGTAATAATCTCGGGCATACTAATAGGAGACAAATTAGACGAATCATCATTATCAATCGTATGCTCTATTAGCTCCTTGATTCGCTCTGTCATCTCAATGGCACCATCTACATTGCCATCGTCTAACTTCTGCTTAACATTATGAAGACGTCCGATAATATCTTCATCCATCTTGAATTGAAGCATTTCTTCAATATCCTTCTTTACGCCATCCTCGTCTAAATCAAGCAGACGGTTATAGACATCATTGACCTTCTCTAATAATTCTTCATGCTCAAGAGGAAGGATTCCAAGCTTCTTGAAGACATTATCAATCCTCATCTTCAGATTATCAGAATCAAACGGCTTCGTAATGAAGTCAACTATACCCAGCTTAGAGCCCTCTAATACCGTCTGCGCATCACGTCTGGCTGTTAAGAATATTACCGGAACATCCACTCCGTTCTCTTGAGTTCGAATCTCGCGAAGTGTCTCTATACCATCCATAATCGGCATCTGCACATCAAGGAGAATCAAATCACATGTCTCCCTATACAGATACTTAATAGCTCGACGCCCCGTAAGCATGGGAATAATATCATACTTATCACTGAGATCCTGTTCAATTGTTGCAAGATTAACGGTATTATCATCCACAACCATAATCTTCATTCTGTTATTCATCATAATCCCCCATCAAGCAATTCCCTTATTGCGTCCTCTGCACCATCATCATCATATGTCTTAAACATTACGCTAATGCTTTCAATAGCCTTCGTGGTATCTTCATCTAGTCTGTACTTAAGAATACCATCAAGCTCTTCCTTTGCTTCCTTATTCCTGAAATCCTCCGAAAAATGCAAAACCTTCCTGAGACGATATTCTAATTGCTTCTTATCCATTCCCTCAAGCTTATCTTCATCATCTATTCTAGTCTCTACACCTTTATTAATCAAGACCTCATGAATCTCACCAAGTATTTTATCATATTCTGCAAGGAGTGTATCAATATTTTCATCAATAAACTTAATATTATTGTCTTTTGCCGCAAATTCGTGTGCTTTGGCCATATCTGACAGCCCATCTGCACCTATCGATAGTGAGGTAGACTTAAGTCCATGCACATAAATCTCATAATTATCGAAATCCTTGTCGTTATATGCACCTCTTATCTCGTCAATCTTATCTCGCCCTTCAAGATAGTATAAATCTAACACCTTGATATAATCACTGATAGAGCCCTCTCTTGACTCCATAGCCTTACGCACATCAACATCCTTCATATGAAGCGACGCTAATTCATCCTCCGAATATGTAAGCGGTGCAACCTCATCCTCCACAAAATGTCGCTTAGCTTCGGGAATTACATCAAGCAACAACTCATATAATTCAATCTTATCAACGGGCTTTGCCAAGAAATTATCAAAGCCTCGACTTAAGAACATCTCCTTGGCGCCATCATATGAATTGGCGGTAAGTGCAACAATATATGGCTTCCTAGCCCTTGACGCACATGCTGTTCTAATATGCTGCGTAGTCTCTATTCCATCCATATCGGGCATCATATGATCCATTAGAATTATATCATAATCGTTATTTACGACACTTTCAATGGCTTCCGGACCGGAATTAACCATTGTAACATCCGGCTCATATAATTCCAGCATACCTTCGACAACAAGTAGGTTAATCTTGTTATCATCACACACAAGTATCTTAGTATCATGCGCTACGAACAGTCTTCTTTCTTTTTCCTCGGGAGCATTTTCTCTATTGTACTCTCTAATCGAGGTCCTATCAATAATTTGTTGCGATAAGGATACCGAAAATGTTGATCCTTCGCCGTAGACTGATGATAATGCTATCTTACCTCCAAGCATATCAACAAGTCCTTTTGTAATTGACAGTCCGAGTCCCGTACCCTCAACGCTCTTATTATTAATCTTATCTACCTGCGCAAAGCTATCAAAAATCTTCATTTGATCCTTTTCGCTGATTCCGCTGCCCGTATCTTCAACTGAAAAGATTAACTGAACATTATCTTTATCAACTGCTCCGTTAACAGTCAAATCTATATGACCCTTCTTGGTAAATTTAATTGCGTTATTAAGAAGATTAATCAGAATCTGGCTTATCTTGCCGTCATCTCCGTATAATTTGCAGGGAAGAGAGTCATCCATATACAGATTAACCTGTAAACCACGCTCCATTGCGGGAATGCTGATTAAGTTGAATGTATCTTCAACCATCTCATCTAGGAAATATTCATCCTCTACAAGCTCCATCTTATCAGCCTCCATCTTAGAATAGTCTAATATATTGTTAATAATGGATAGCAGATTCCTTGCGGCCTTTTTAATCTGGACAGCCATATTATATACCTTACGACCGCGTGATTCCTCAATAATAAGCTCGCTCATACCGATTATTGCATTCATTGGTGTTCTTATCTCATGAGACATATTGGCTAGGAATATCGATTTTGCCTCATTTGCTTTATCTGCCTCAATCTTCTTACGCTTCATCTCTTCGACTGCAAGACGCTCGGCAGTAATATCTACGAAAAGAATTGTCGTACCCACCTTCTCATTATCAACATCTAATATATCAGTCGATTCACTGTGATATACCATATCGTCCTTGATAAATTCATGCTCAGCTATCAGATATCCCTTTCTTCTTGAATAGCCTATAAATTCCCTGATATGCCTACCCATGTATAAATCAACAACATCAACTATATCTTTGGCGCGTTTGTTATAATATATAATTCTATCGTGCGAATCTAAGATGATAAGCGCCTGGTTAAGTGTCTCTAACGATGTCCTTGCCGCCATAGCCACAACATCGAGTCCTCGCTTCCGCCAGCTTAAGAATATCTTAGCACATAGAGCAAGTCCCGCAACCATCATAAACGGATTATAGCCTGTCGCATCAATAAGAGGTAAAGCAATGAAAAAAACAGCAACAGACAACGAAACCTGTACTATAAACTGTAACTCACTTCGCCTGGTATGCGGGTCTTTCTCATGGATAAGTCCATATATTAACATACTAAGCTCTATAATAATCGGTCCAAAGACCATAAGTACCCAGAAAGCTATTCCGAATATACCAAGCTCAACCTCAATGTGCGGAAAAACATCATCATCCACAAATCTAACACTTCTATAGTAAAGTGTACTATCAGGACCTAAGAACTGAACCGCTGATATAATGCCATACACTGCCATTATTGTTCGAAGTACATAACGCTTTATCGTCCTGCCTATGTATTGCGAACAGAAGATAAGAAACGGTATCTGGAACATACCAACCGCCACTGTCTGCACACATTTCGCAAAGAAAATAGTCTCAAATGACGTGTATGGTACTATTTCCGAGAGAAGCGCCAAATTGTACACAGCTGTTCCAAATGCCATGAAAATCAAAAGGCGTTGCTGAAACTCATTGCGTCGAATAAGAAGGAAGAACAACGCACATAGATTCATCGCAATTTCAAACAACTGAAATCCCATTATTATATTGTGTAATGCATTCGGGCCTGTCAATTCAAATTGCCTCCATCATCAATAGTCACGCCTATTGATATGCCATTAAGATAACTATACAGACTTGCAGCTTCCTCTGCTGTCATCTCCCTTGTTGTAGCACCCGTTGCGTGCGCAGGTATTAAGCTATACATTGGGTTAACCGTAACATTATCATAATTAATATTAAGGGCAAATGTGCGTTCAATATTCTGGTTAAATATATAATTGCCGAGACTGTAGAAAATCATCTTGCCATTGTACTTCTCAATACCTTGTACAACATGAGGATGTGCGCCTATAATACAGTCTGCACCGGCATCAATCAGCTGATGTCCGATGGTCTTCTGATACTCCTCAAGCTTATCGGTATGCTCGGTTCCCCAATGCACCATGACAAATATCAAATCGAAATTAGATCTCTCGCGCTGAATAACATTAATTAAATCTGTTGGGTCATATGTCGTAAATACACCCGGCTGAGAATTCTTGACATTCCACTCTACAACGGGAATAACTCTTGTTGACGCAACTATCCCCACCTTAACGCCATCCTTCTCAAAGGGCACTATCTTAGAAGCTTCAGCCAAATCGTGACCGGCACCCGTGAACGGAATACCCACACTATTAAGTGTGGTAAATGTGTCTTCCAATGCTTCCTTACCAAAGTCAAGCACATGATTATTGGCAAGGCCGACTGCATCAATCCCCAATTCCTGTAATATAGTCACGTACTTAGGGTCAACTCTGAATGTATATTGCTTATCCGGAGCTTTCGTTCCGCGATTTGAAAACGGAAATTCATTATTAACCATTGTAAAATCAGCATTAACCATCTTATCTCTTAGTGGTGATGATACCACCTTATCTATTCCGCCATTGTTATAATTGGATAATACATATTCGCTAAGCAATACATCTCCCGTAAAAATCATGGAAGTATTAATCGGTTGCTTAGGCTGTGACTCAGTAGAATTAGTTGTAGAATTGTCACCGGTTGAATTATCGGATATATCTTCATTGCTGCTATCTTGCTTATCTTGATATCTGTTATACAGATAGACTCCGCCAAAAATACCAAGTCCGCATAATACAACAATAAGAATTGTTACAAGAATCCTTCTCTTCATCAATATAATCCCCCACAAATACTATTCTATCAATTGAATAAGATACTGTAAAGTAGTATATTAGTGATAAATCAGTGAAAATCTATGATTCTTGAAAGGAAAGAAAAATTATGAGAAGTGATTTACCAAAAGATCCGTACATATTGCTGTCCGTAGTCAACACAGCATTGCGCGATGAATTTAAAAGTCTTGATGATATGTGTAAAAGTATGAACTTTGACCGTGATAAGATAGTAACTACGCTTAATGAAGTCGGATACGTATATAATGATTCATTAAACACCTTCACAAAATAAACATTTATGACTCGCCTGCCATATCGGCCAGCTGCTTCTCCAGCTGCCAATTCTCTTGCTTTTGAACGCCCTTCATCATAGTCGGCTTCGCACCCTCCTTAGAAAATCCTCTATGAGTCTGCGCCCACTGTATATATTCTCTTATGCCATCCGGCTCATCTTCCATCTTAAAGCCTATAATCATATCGCCTTCAAGTCTGGTCTTTCGTCTTGTAACCTTCCCTGTTGCTTTAAATGTGCGAGTAGACGGTCTGTCCCCGGAAAAAACCGCTGTCTCTTCCCAGCTAATTGATGCAGTAAGACCTTTAAGAAGATTAATCTTAGTCTCTGTCATAGATATACCAAATCCATCATGACTGACATCCTTAACAACACATCGTTCAGGCATATCCCTGCCCTCCCAAGTGACGAATCCGTCCTTATCAACAGGTATGCGAAATGTGTCTCTTCGGTTATAAGGCATAGCATTCTGCTTGCTGATAATGCAAGTTACCAAGACATCGCCAACCTTCATAAAGTTAACACCGACATTCTGCCAACGATATGTCTTACCGGTTTTCATTGTAAGATAAAGCGAACTTACAACTGCGTGTGACGAAAAATCAATACGCTTCTTGTCATATATAACATTTTCCACAAGCAAATAATGCGGGATGCCCTTCTTCTGAAGAAAGGCATCGAGCTTATTCTTAGCATCCTTATCAGCCAAAAGCTCAATATCAAAATCAAGTGATGCTTTCGTCTCGGGATCTAAGCATGACAGCTTCATTGTTGCATCCGGCAAACTGTTAATCTCGTCGATGAACATATAGTAAACCCCTAATACATAACAGTTCTGCAGACAAAATACCTCTTTCTCTACTCGCTTTGCGAATGTACCAAAAGAGGATTTTGCCCTGCAGAACTTTGCCCTCTATCGATATGCTTATTATATACTATTATGTCTCTTCATAGCAAGATATAATGCAATTCCGCCTGCTGTCATTATGCCTGCTATATTAGCAGAAATAAACTCATCCTCATCGGTAACATGAGTTCCTTCTTCCTCTCTTGCATTAATTACAGGATTATATATATCGCAACATTTATCCAAAAAGTTTAGTTTATTTTTAACATTATTTGATGATGATCGGAGTTTCCGGGTCGTTTCTTAAATCATATTTTATCCATTAAATTGTAATTGCTTATATCTTACGTAAGTGCTACAATTGCGTATATTATGAACAAAT
>CAJOIL010000016.1 GCA_905234525.1 uncultured Lachnospiraceae bacterium
TATAATTAGTTATTAGCATAATTTAATTATACCAAAAAGCAGCTATGAGCGCGAGCTCATAGCTGCTTTTCCGTTAGGGGAGTTTTTTTACAGCCCCTTAAATAATATCTAAACTTTAGGAGTTGATTAGTCTGCCTTGTATAGGCTAACAAGCTTCTGCAAATAAGCGTAGCGCTCCTCTGCAATCTGCTCTGACTTAGCAAAGAGCTCTGCTGCTCTCTCAGGATTGAACTTAGCAAGTGATGCATATCTGTTCTCACCCTTAAGGAAGTCTTGATATCCTTCGAACTTAGGTGTCTTAGAATCAAGGCTGAATGCATCCTTACCTTCAGCGGCAAGTGCAGGATTGTATCTGAAGTTGAACCAGTAACCTGACTCTACAGCAAGCTTCTCTTCTGTCTGAGCCTTAGACATACCCTTACGGATACCATGATTTATACATGGAGCGTAAGCAATGATGAGTGAAGGTCCCGGATAAGCCTCTGCTTCTGCAATAGCCTTAACACATTGATTCATATCAGCACCCATTGAAATGTGTGCTACATACACATAACCGTAGCTCATTGCGATTCCGGCAAGATCCTTCTTCTTAGTCTCTTTACCGCCGGCAGCGAACTGTGCAATAGCACCAACCGGAGTAGCCTTAGAAGACTGTCCACCTGTGTTAGAATAAACCTCTGTATCGAATACCATAATGTTGATGTCCTTACCGGAAGCAAGTACATGGTCAACACCACCGAATCCGATATCATAAGCCCATCCGTCACCACCGAAGATCCATTGTGACTTCTTAGCAAGATAATCCTTCTCTTTGAGAATCTCATTACCTCTGTCACAGTTGCAATCCTCTAATACCTTAACAAGCTTATCTGTAGCCTCTCCGTTAGTTACGCCGGAATCAAATGTATCATTCCATTCCTTGATAGCGTCCTTAACTTCCTGCTTCTCAGCCTTCTCACAGATATCATTAAGCTCATCTCTTAATCTGTCACGAATAGCACGCTGTGCAAGTAACATACCGTAACCAAACTCAGCCGCATCCTCGAATAATGAGTTAGACCAAGCAGGACCGTGACCTGCCTTATTAACTGTATAAGGTGTAGAAGGTGATGAGTTAGCCCAGATTGATGAACAACCTGTTGCATTAGCAATATACATTCTATCACCGAATAATTGTGTGATTAACTTAGCATAAGGTGTCTCTCCACATCCACCACAAGCTCCAGAGAACTCAAGAAGTGGCTGTCTGAACTGAGAACCCTTAACTGTATTAATCTTGAACTTAGCGATAACATCTTCTTTATCATCAAGAGATACTGCATAGAAGTACTTTTGCTCTTCTTTATTATCTTCAAATGACTTCATTGTGATAGCCTGTACCTTGTCAGGACATACATTTACACAAGAGCCACATCCTGTACAGTCATATGCTGATATAACAATGGCAAATTTGTAGTCAGGCATTCCTGTCATATCCTTAGACTGCATACCCTCAGGAGCATTAGCTACTTCATCAGCTGTCAATGCTACAGGTCTTATAGCTGCATGTGGACATACATATGAACACTGGTTACATCCAATACACTTAGTAGCATCCCATACAGGAACGTCTGTTGCTACACCACGCTTCTCGTATGCTGCTGTACCTGATGGAGTCCAACCTGTCTCATACTCTCTTGTAACAGATACAGGAATTGTATTACCCTGCTGTCCGTTAACCTTAACCTGAATATTCTTAACGAAGTCAACAACTTCTTTACGTCCGCCTTCAGGAATAGCTTCTCCAAGCTCATCATCCTTGCAGTTCTTCCAAGACTCAGGTACATCAACCTTGATATAAGCCTTAGCACCGGCATCAATAGCGTCATGATTCATCTTAACGATGTCATCACCCTTCTTAGAGTATGCCTTAGTAGCGGCATCCTTCATAAGACCGATAACCTTCTCTTCAGGAATAAGCTTGGTAATTGAGAAGAATGCTGATTGAAGTACAGTATTGATACGATTGCCAAGACCGATTTCTTTACCAATCTTAACACCATCAATAATATAGAATTCAATATTGTTCTCCGCAATATATCTCTTAACCTGACCAGGTAATTTCTCATCTAATTCATCAACTGACCATTGTGTATTGAATAGGAATCTTCCACCCGGTACAAGCTCTTGAACCATATTATACTTATAGATATAAGCTGTACAGTGACAAGCAACGAAGTCAGCCTTGGTAATAAGATATGTGGATCTGATTGGTGAGTGTCCAAAACGAAGATGTGACATTGTAACACCACCTGACTTCTTAGAGTCATAATCAAAATATGCCTGAGCATACATATCTGTATTATCACCGATAATCTTGATAGAGTTCTTGTTAGCACCAACAGTTCCGTCAGCTCCAAGACCCCAGAATTTACAGTTAGTTGTTCCCTCCGGTGTAGTAACAGGATTCTCTGTAACTTCAAGAGACAGATTAGTTACATCATCGATAATTCCAAGTGTGAAATGCTTCTTAGAATCATTATTGAATGCTGCAATAATATCACCGGGCTTTGTATCCTTGGCACCAAGACCAAATCTACCGCCGAATACAGGTGTTGTCTCGAACTTAGTTCCCTTAAGAGCTGCAACTACATCTAAGTAAAGTGGCTCACCATGTGAACCCGGCTCCTTGGTTCTGTCAAGAACAACGATTCTCTTAGCCGAATCAGGAATAGCATTAACAAATGCTTCTTCTGAGAACGGACGATATAATCTAACCTTAACAAGACCTACCTTGCTTCCGTTAGCATTCATATAATCAATTGTCTCTTCAATTGTCTCATTAACAGAACCCATAGCAACCATAACAACTTCTGCGTCAGGCGCACCATAGTAGTTGAATAGCTTATAGTTAGTTCCGATCTTCTCATTAACCTTGTCCATGTACTTCTGAACAACTGCAGGAAGCTCGTTGTAAGTTGTATTACAAGCTTCTCTTGACTGGAAGAATATATCAGGGTTCTGAGCCGAACCTAATTCCTTAGGATGATTTGGATTAAGTGCATTAGCTCTGAATGCATCAACAGCATCCATATTAACCATATCCTTAAGGTCTTCATAATCCCAAGTCTCAATCTTCTGAATCTCATGTGATGTTCTGAATCCATCGAAGAAGTTCATAAATGTCATACCGCCCTCAATTGCAGCACAATGTGCAACAGGTGTTAAGTCCATAACCTCTTGTACTGATGATTCACAAAGCATTGCAATACCTGTCTGACGACAAGCCATTACATCGGAATGGTCACCGAAAATGTTAAGTGCATGTGAAGCCACACAACGAGCAGATACGTTAACTACGCCCGGAAGTCTCTCACCTGCCATCTTATACAAGTTAGGAATCATAAGGAGTAAGCCTTGTGATGCTGTAAATGTTGTTGTGAGTGCACCGGCTGTTAATGAACCGTGAACAGAGCCTGCCGCACCGGCTTCTGACTGCATCTCAGTTACTTGAACTGTCTGACCGAAAATGTTCTTACGGCCGGCAGTTGCCCACTCATCAGTATGCTCAGCCATAACTGATGAAGGAGTGATAGGATAGATAGCAGCAACATCGGTATATGCATAAGAAGCATGAGCCGCTGCCTGGTTACCATCCATAGTTTTCATCGATCTTTTCATAGTTAATTCCTCCTAAAGAATATAATCTCACGTATGAAATATTCTACTATATTATGTATACAAAATGCAATAGTATATTATGTTTTTAATTAGGTACTAGTTACAATTTCGCCTTGACATCCTCCATAATATCATCTATGACAGCTTGGGCGTTATCGCGAAGCTCCACCCACTCATACTTCTTGATAGAATCAAGCGGAACTGTTGCCGACTCTGTAGGATTCGTTTGTACCGTAGTGGGATGAACATTACCGTCAAAATACACCTGTCCTATTAATGACCCATCTTTATATGCTTTAAGTCGTTTAATTTGAATATCATAACCGTCATCTACCTTCTCATAACTAAAGACTCCGTCTCCTGAATACACATTTCCATCCTTAGTATTATAGACAAAGCTAAAATCTATATAGCTTGCATACAGATAGTCTCCTCGTCTGGTTGCGGTAATTGTTAAATGCTCATTATCGGGAAGCGCCGACTCCACAATAACCGTACCTAATGCAAATCCATCCACTGTCACCACTGTGTCATCAACATATTTACTGATATCCACCACAATGCGTCTTATCTTACACATCTTGGAAATATACATGCTAAATGTAATATCATCCTCCGGCATATCATATCCCAACAAATCCCAAATAAATTTGCCCTCGCCGACAGGAATTGTAATCTTATACTCGTCACTTACCGTTCCATCTTCATCTTCAAGCACTTCTCCTGTTTTGTCAAAGGTAATGGAATTGGCAAAATCAATAAAATTACCGATATTACTCACAAACCAATCTACACTCAAGTTGCCGTTAAGATCCGGTGCCGTCATGAATAAGTCCACACCCGTATCCAAGGAATATGCCAAATTATCAAAGCTTGGCACAATCATATACACAGTTTCGTCCTTTGCAAAAACATCAACTTCTCCTACATCAAGAAACAATACTTTAGCCTGAGCCGTAGCACCAAGCTCTCGCTTTTTAGGGCATCTGACTCCATGTACTTTGGCACTTGAAGTATATCCGAAGCCTTTTATATCGCCGGCTATAACATCACCCTCAAACTCTATGTCACCATTCAAATAATTCCTGCACACATCCATTATGTCAAGATTATAAATTATAAAATAAGGATCGCCTAACGATTCTGTCGCCACTCTAACCTGCGATGCCAAAAACTTAGCTCTGGGACTTACGACAACAAAAATAAGGCTGCCGATAAACGTAACAACCAAAATCGCCAATATTACAATTAATACCTTAGTTCGTTTCTTCATACTACACTCTGTTCTAATATGATGCCAACAATAATTCACAAGAACTCTCAAGTTACCGGTCCACCTCTTACAAGGTGGACATACGACATTTTAGTCAAGGAGAGTTGCTTATGAATTATTGCCAGCCACACACCCTGTCTTAATATAATTATCATAATATGCGGAGTGCTTAAACTCTTCTTCAATATCTTCGCTATCCAAGCTACCGTACACTTTAACAATCTCATCAAATGCGTATTGCACATCATCTGTACCATTACTGAAGCCGTGTTGATATAAATCTCCGCCTTTACTCTTAAAGCTTTCTCTCACATCTGATTCATACAAAGTCTCAATATAGCTTGCGATATTAGCCGCAACCGCAACAGCCGGATATTTATTCTCAGCCTTTGCTTCATAAATCATCCTAACACCGCTTGTATCAAGCTTATATTTCTCATTGGTCGTATAAAGAGCATAATTGGTTGCCGCATTACTCTTACTCATAAAATTATCAATTACAACATCCTTAATTATAATATCCTTTTTTGCAAGATATGAACACAGCTTATATCCGGCTCTATTATGCATAATAGCAAGAATCTTATTGCCGTTCATTCTCTTATCCTGTGCTCTAAGCTCATTATAATAACCATTACTTATTGAATAAACAGAATATGTAATTCCAAGCTTCTCATTCTCGTAAACTTCATTATTCACTTCTTTAAAGCTTTTAAAATGTGTAAGCTCCCTGCCAAGCAATACACATTTGTCAGTATCAATTCCGTAGCTCTTGGAATCTCTGAGTGCACCGATTCTCTTAAGCTCATCATTATGTGAACCATCCAAATAAGCCGACACCGCTATTATTCTTCGAAACGGTTCAGCTCTGCCCACTTCATCTTGACCAATATAGTCCTCTGATAAGATATGTCCGTTTATTGGGACATCATTTGTCAGCGTGCCACTTACATCTCCAATGCTTAATTGCTTCGGCTTAGCAGAGCCACCATAGTACTCCTCCGCTTCCATAAGCGTAGCAAAGCCCTTATACTCAGCGCCGGGAAATCCCTTAACATTAGCCTCGCATTCTGCCCATGTCTCATATATGCCCGGAGTTAAACCCTTTTTTACTGCGTAATATTTCTTCTTAGCCATTACTACCTCTATATAGCAAAAGCATGCATCTTAAGATACATGCTAAATTTCAAATATATTCTGAACAGTCACCCTTCTATTTCAAAAATCCATTAATAATCTGCTCTTCAGCCTCTTCTTCCGTAAGTCCCAATGTCATTAGCTTGATAAGCTGTTCACCTGCTATCTTACCGATAGCCGCCTCATGAATAAGGCTTGCGTCAATATTATTGGCGTTAAGCGCAGGAGACGCATTTACCACTGCATCATCCATAATAATTGCATCGCACTCACTATGTCCGTGACAAGCATTATTACCCTCTATTGTCGACTTGAAATCCTGCACGGAATGATCCCTGGCAACAGACCTTGAGATGACATTAGTCGAAGAATTCTCACCGTTAAGCTTCACATCAAAGTCAGTCTTGGCGACCTGCTTGCCATGAGTCATAATGCTCTCTCTAACCTCAAAGTAAGCATCCTTCTTAAGCTCTCCCTTAGTTACTCTGTTAGTGGAATCAATGCCCTTAATCTGAGCCGATTCCATAATCATGGACGCTCCTTCTTCCAAGTAACAAATAGTCTCGGGATTCATGACATTCTCTCCGTTGCCATCGCCCTCGCCATAATGCTTCTCATAGTATCTGACCTTGGCGTTCTTGCCAACATGAAATGTATGAATGCCCGCATGCTCTGAAGTATCAACACCGCAGTTATGGATTCCGCAGCCTGCCACAATAGTAACATCAGCGTCTTCTCCGACAAAGAAATCATTATAAACACATTCCTGCAATCCGCTCTCGCTTAAAACAACAGGAATATGAACACTCTCACGCTTTGTTCCGGGCTTGATGATTATATCAATTCCATCCTTATCATCTTTGGTAACGATATCAATATTAGAAGTTGTATTACGAGAATCAAGCTTGCCGTTAGCCCTGATATTATATGCGCCTGACGGTACATCATGTAAGTCGGCAACTTCTCTTAATAGACTTTTTTGTACTGCATCCACGTGGATCCCTCCTGTTATACCAACATTTCGCTTCGCGTGCCATCGCCTTGTCTTAAGATTTCCTCCTTAAGACCTTATCTAACCGATAGCATTTGCCAACGGCTCACAAGCAATCACGGCACTTGTTGTACCGAGAAGCTTAGGTAATACCTCATCCTTGGTACCGTAATGCTTAAGATTACCGTCTGCAAGCACTATAATCTTATCAGATATATTAAGTATCCTCTCTTGATGCGATATGATAAGAATTGTACCGTCAATATCATCACACATTTTCTCAAATACATGAATAAGACTCTTAAAGCTCCATAAATCAATGCCTGCTTCAGGCTCATCAAATATTGATAGCTTAGTACCTCTTGCACGAATCATCGCTATCTCAATCCTCTTCATCTCGCCACCGGATAACTTATCATTAAGCTCTCTGTCAACATAATCTCTGGCACAAAGTCCAACCTCAGACAAATAATCACAGACCTCATTTATTTTAAGATTAGTTCCTGCCGCAAGACTTATCAGATCCTTGACCTTAAGTCCCTTAAATCTGACAGGCTGTTGAAACGCAAATGACACACCCTTCTTAGCACGCTCTGTAATAGACAGATTAGTAATATCCTCTCCATCTAAAATAATCTGACCGCTTGTAGGTGTTATTATACCCGCAATAATCTTAGCCAATGTTGACTTACCACCACCGTTAGGTCCCGTTATCGCTACAAAATGATCGTCTATTGTAAGATTAATATCATGAAGTATTTCTCTTCCTTCATCTACCTCATCATTAACTTCATATGAGATATTCTTAAGCTCCAGCATAAATAAGCTCCTTAATATGTTACTAATAAATTCCGCTTATAATTCAACGGTCCAATTGTATTTGTCTTCAATCTTACCCCATTGGATACCTGTAAGGGTATCATATAGCTTCTGGGTAAGCTCACCCGTCTTGGAATCATTAATTACAACAACATCATCCTTATACTTAAGTTCGCCAACAGGGCTGACAACTGCCGCTGTACCTGTACCGAATACTTCTTCAAGAGTACCGTCATGACCTGCCTTCATAATTGTATCAATGGCAATCTTCTCTTCATGAACCTTATAACCCCAATCCTTAAGAATTGTAATCATCGAATCTCTTGTTACACCCGGAAGAACCGTTCCTTCGATTGGCGCTGTGTAAATCTCACCGTCAATCTTAAACATGATGTTCATAGTGCCAACTTCTTCTACATATTTCTTCTCTTCACCATCAAGCCAAAGTACCTGTGTATACCCTTGCGCTTCAGCCTTAACTTGACCGAGTATTGAGCCTGCATAGTTGCCGCCACATTTAGTAAATCCTGTACCACCCTTAACGGCTCTTACAAGTTCATCCTCAACCATAATCTTAACAGGATCTAAGCCTGTCGGATAATAAGCACCAACAGGGCAACAAATTACGATAAACTTATAGCTAATAGCTTGGTGAACACCAAGCGTATTCTCTGTTGCGAACATAAATGGACGAATGTAAAGTGAAGTATCAGGTTCATCAGGCACCCAATCCTTCTCAACCTTAACAAGTTCTTCAACTGCTTGTACAAAATCCTCTACGGGAAATGCCGGCATACAAATCCTCTCATTAGACTTAATCATACGCTTAGCATTCATATCAGGACGAAATAGCTGAATCTTACCTTCAGCAGTCCTATACGCCTTAAGACCCTCAAATGTCTCTTGTGCATAATGTAGCACCATACATTCCGGACTAAGCTCAATCGGATGTATAGGAACGATTCTTGCATCATGCCATCCCTCATCCTTATCCCAATCACATTCATACATGTAATCTGTCATATATTTACCAAAACCTAACTGTCCCTTCCAGTCCGGTTTTTCTTTAAGTGTAGTTGCTTTCTCGAATCTGATATCCATAGTTTTATACCTCCATATCTATTAGTAAAATGTCTAGTAATCTTAACTTATTAATTATCTATAAAATGCACAGTTTTGTCAAGCGCGACAAAGGACGGGTTTAGTGCGACAGGGGGACGGGTGCCTTGTCGCGCTAGTTCTCACTAAATTCTTCTAATTCAAGTCCTTCATTCCTATCTAACGTCATCTGTATAGACCACTCCTTAGCGAATAGAAGCAGCGGCCTCTCCTTCATATCCTTGACCTTCTTCATATCACTCGTACCGTTAATAGAGTCAATATCAATATCATCATTAACAATCCATCTTATATATTCATACGGCAAATTTTCCATCTTAATCTCGACATTATACTCATTGTTAAGACGATACTTCAGCACATCAAATTGAAGCACACCCACAACGCCGACAATTATCTCTTCCATACCTGTATTAAATTCTTGGAATATTTGAATAGCACCCTCTTGCGCTATCTGAGTTATACCCTTCATGAATTGCTTACGCTTCATTGTATCCACTTGTCTAACCCTTGCAAAATGTTCCGGAGCAAATGTCGGTATACCCTCAAATGCAAATTTATCCTTAGCACTCGTAATTGTATCGCCAATAGAGAAAATACCCGGATCAAAGACACCGATAATATCACCTGCATACGCTTCATCAATTACCTTTCGACTCTCAGCCATCATCTGCTGTGGCTGTGAAAGTCGCATCTTCTTATCACCCTGTACATGAGTAACTTCCATATTAGAGTCAAACTTACCCGAACAAATTCGCATGGCGCCTTATTCATATTTGCCTGAATCTTAAATACAAATGCACTGAAATCTTCGGAAAACGGATCAATAACTCCAACATCAGATACTCTCGGAAGCGGAGATGAAGTCATCTCCAAGAAGTATTTTAAGAAAATCTCAACTCCGAAATTAGTTAAAGCCGATCCAAAGAATACCGGCGACAATTCACCCTTGCTTACTGCATCTATATCAAATTCCGCAGATGCACCATCCAAAAGTTCTATCTCTTCAACCAACTGTGTCTGTTGTTCTTCACTAATTTCCCCGGTTGATGCGGCTTCATCAATTGATACAACTTTAGTAGTACCTTCCTTAGTACCCTTCATAGTGTCGGAAAATGTTGTTATCTTATCCTCTCGCCTGTCATATACGCCTCTGAATTCTTTACCGGAGCCGATAGGCCAATTAATAGGGCAAGTCGGAATACCAAGCTCCTTCTCAATATCATCAAGTAAGTCGAAGGTATCATTGGCATCCCTGTCCAGCTTATTAATAAATGTAAATATTGGTATATGGCGCATAGCACAAACCTTGAATAATTTACGAGTCTGAGCCTCTACGCCCTTAGACGCATCAATAACCATAACCGCAGAGTCAGCGGCCATAAGCGTACGATAAGTATCCTCCGAGAAATCCTGGTGTCCCGGAGTATCCAGAATATTAATACAATATCCGTCATAATTGAATTGAAGAACAGAAGATGTAACCGAGATACCTCTCTCCTTTTCAATCTCCATCCAGTCAGATACAGCATGTCTTGCAGTAGCCTTACCCTTAACGGAGCCGGCCAAGTTAATAGCGCCACCATAGAGCAGGAACTTCTCGGTAAGTGTTGTCTTACCTGCATCCGGATGGGATATTATGGCAAATGTTCTTCTTTTTTCGATTTCTTTTTTTATATCTGACATTGTAGTCTCCTTGTATAAATGCTAATCGCCCCTTCCTAAGCAAGTGGCGTACTATATCCTACTTTAATTCAAAATACTCCAGAATAGTCTCAGCAATATAACTATAAGAATCCTTCGTCCCAAGATTCACATTTGACGGCAGTGACTTACCATACATAACAAGCGGCACGCACTCCCTCGTATGATCCGTACCTGTGTAGTCTGGGTCGCATCCGTGGTCTGCTGTTATCATAAGGATATCTTCATCTCTCATCTTATCAAGTATCTTAGGCAGTCTATTATCAAAATAAGTGAGTGCCTTGGCATATCCGTCTCTATCACGGCGATGACCGTATATCATATCGTAGTCCACAAGATTGACAAAACATATTCCTTTAAATTCTCTGTCCATCATCTCAAGTGTCTTATTAATTCCATCTTCGTTGCCCGATGTTCTGACATATTCAGATATACCCTGACCTGCAAATAAATCATTAATCTTACCGACTGCCAAAGTATCATATCCTGACGCCATCAATTTATCAAGCATTGTCTCAGCCGGTGGTTTAATTGAAAAATCATGACGATTGGTTGTCCTTAAATATTTCCCTGATGAACCAACAAATGGTCTTGCAATTACACGACCGACACCATGCTCACCCGTCAGAAGTTCTCTCACCTTTTCGCAGTAATTATATAGCTTATCAACAGATACAATATCCTCATGCGCAGCAATCTGAAGAACGGAATCGGCACTTGTATACACAATTAAGTCTCCTGTTCTCACGTGTTCATCGCCATAATCGTTGATTACTTCTGTGCCGGAATAAGGCTTATTACATAGCACTCCGCGACAAGTTATTCCCTTAATATCGTTTATAATGTCTTCGGGGAAGCCATCGGGATAAGTTGGAAGTGGCTTCGGTGATACAACACCTGCCATCTCCCAGTGACCGATTGTCGTATCCTTACCGGCGGACGCCTCCCTAAGCCTTGCAACACATCCATCGAATGAATCAGCCTTGCTATTGGCAAGACACTTAGGCTCACCTATATCATTCTTGCCCTCAAGCTCTAAGGTCATTCCATCAATATTAAAATAACCCAGGTCCCTCATATTGGGCATAGAAAAATACGGACTCTTAGAGCAACTAAGTAGCGTATTCGCTCCTTCATCACCAAAGTCAGCGGCGTCATTCGCTCCGCCCATCCCAACGGAATCTAATACAATTAGGAATATACGTTTCATTATTTATACCTCATAACACATGAATCAGCCAAGGCCTATGGCAAGCATCTATGGATTGAGGATCTGCTAAGCGACATTTCGTCATGAGCGTGCAGGTCCTCAATTCATAGATGCGCGAATAATACTATGCGTTTAGACCCTTGGTTCTTCATGTAATTCCAGTTACAATAGAAATGCACCACGTAACGTGGTGCATATTATTAATTAGTTGTACTTACGTTTTCTGGCAGCTTCCGACTTCTTCTTACGCTTAACAGAAGGCTTCTCATAATGCTCACGCTTACGAATCTCCTGCTGGATACCTGCCTTGGCGCAATTTCTCTTAAAACGACGAAGCGCACTATCCAGTGACTCGCCTTCTTTAACTACTACACTTGACATATCTTCAACCCTCCCTCCAATAATGGATTGTGCGGGGTATTATTCCTTAGCACAAACGCAATTATATATATAAATCACACAATAGTCAAGCAAAAAATAATTATAACGCCTCAGACAACGCAAAAATCTTATCAAGGATTTCTCTTGTTGTATCCATACTTTCTACGCAACCCTTGGTAATAGAAAGAGATGTCTCCGCAGATGCAACAACCTCTTCCGAAGATGCGGAAAGATTAGATATAGAATCAATAACCTCATTATTGGCATTGGTAGAATCACCCACCTTAGCCTCAATCGCTTCTACGGCTATTGCTATTTGCTTAACCGAATCATCAATTGCCTTAAACTGTTCATCAGTTACACTTATAAGCCTTGCTTCTTCCTTCGTAGCATCTACTGACTTCTCCATATTCTTAGATGCAGCCATAATATTATCTACAAGCGTATCAATAACCTCTGCAATCTTCTCTGCCGAATCCTTGGTTGTATCGGATAGGTTACGAATCTCGTCAGCAACAACAGCGAATCCTTTGCCGGCCTCTCCTGCTCTTGCCGCTTCAATTGAAGCATTAAGTGATAAGAGGTTGGTTTGTGAAGATATCTCTAGGATTGTCTCAACGACATCCTTAATACCCTTAACACGATCTTGTAATTCGCTTGTCATCTGAGCTGTCTCCCCATTGATATTAGATACAATCTCAGACTGTTGCATAAGCTTCTTAACTGTCTTATTACCTTCTTCGATTACGCGATATGCTTCCTCACTTGTACTAGCCATATCTCTGGTCTTATCAACAACTTCATTAAGGGCCTCGGTAATATTCGATGACATAGCAGTCTGTGTCTCAATTGATTCTGCTGTTTGCTTGGTAGAATCGCTAATCTGATTAACAGATGAAGATGATGATTCGATATTCTCAGATAAGCTCTCAACCGACTCATTGGCATCACCGAGTAATTCTTTAATCTCACTTGATGTCTGCTTAATCTTCTCGGCAACCTCTGCCTGTTCTCTTGCCTGTGCTTCGGCATTATCAAGAAGCTCTTTATCTTGTCCCGCAAGCATCTTAACGGCAAAGAAAGCAATCAAGCATCCGATTATTGAGAACCAATCATTGGTAATTACCGTATATATATTGACATCGGCTCCCGTTATAAGAACAAGCGCCGTATACACAACATTACCTATAATAGCTACAATTATACCAATGGTACATGTCTTGACTGATTTATGAAGCATTATTACAAAGCAAATAAGAAATGTAAATGCATACAGATGAGGTGCCGTAAGATTCGTCCACAGCACATCGAAATACGTAATCAAAACACCGATAAACATTACCAGATGTCCTTTATGGGACTTGCCGAATGCAAATTTACCGATTAAGGTAATGATAATACCCACTACAACTATTCCGGCACATATTATTACCTTCATCATGCTTCCGGACTTAAGCTGGTACATAATAGTACATACCAGAGCCAGAATATGAATGGCCATTACTCCTATAAAGGTAAGATTATTCTTCTGAATCAAATGCTTTAGTTCAATATCTTTTTTATTCATTATACTCTTCTCCCCTACATAAAATAAATAAGCATTAAAACAGCCTACTAATACCCTATTCTTAAAGTTGATTTTCAAGTACATCCTTTGCCTTTAAAAGACACTCATCTATACCTGCGGGATTCTTACCGCCGGCTTGTGCCATATTGGGACGACCTCCACCGCCGCCACCGACATACTTAGCGATTTCTTTAATCAGATTACCGGCATGAGCACCCTTCTTAACAGCTTCTTCCGTCGCCATAACAACAAGACTAACCTTACCATCATTAGCTGATGCCAGAACGATAACACCTTCACCGATATTCTTCTTAATATCATCACCCACATCGCGAAGACCGTTCATATCCACATTATCAAGCTTCGTAGCAAGGAAATTAACATCCTTTACCTTCTCGACCTGAGCTGCGAAATCTCCGATTGCATCCTTCGCTGCCGCATACTTAATGAAGTCAAGCTGACTCTTAAGCTTCTTATTCTCCGTAAGAAGAGCATTAATCTTATCCTCAAGATTGTCAGGACTTGTCTTAAGAATTGCTGACACCGAATTAATCTTCTCCAATGCGTCATTATAAAAGCCAAACACTGCCTTGTCGGTAATTGCCTCTATTCGACGCGTTCCCGCTGCAATGCCACCTTCTGATATTATCTTAAATGCTACTATAGTTGATGTATTATCTACATGAGTACCACCACATAACTCAATTGAAAAATCACCCATCTTAACAACTCTGACGGTGTCACCGTATTTCTCACCGAAAAGTGCCATCGCACCGGTCTTACGGGCTTCTTCAAGTGTCATCTCCTCTGTTACTACTTGAAGAGCGTTAGCAACCTTATCATTAACAATATCCTCAACCCTCTTAATCTCTTCGGGCGTCATAGCAGAGAAATGACTAAAGTCAAATCTTAATCTGTCCGGGCCAACCTCTGAGCCTTTCTGCTCTACATGATCTCCAAGCACCTCTCTTAATGCTTTCTGAAGTAAATGTGTTGCAGAGTGGTTCTTGGCGATTCTTGCTCTACGCTCCTTATCAACGTCCATCTTAGCCATAGCACCGATATTAACTTCGCCACGCTTAACATATCCTAAGTGAGCAACCTTATCAGCTCCGACCTTAATTGTATCCTCTACTACAAATTCACTTTGCTTGCCGAGAATTAATCCTGTATCACCAATTTGTCCGCCCATAGTCGCATAGAAAGGTGTACGGTCAACAAATATTGCTCCCTTCATACCTTCAGTTAGCTTGTCAACTACGGCATCTTCACTTGTCAGCGCTATAATTGTTGAGTTCACGCTTAGCTTATCATATCCGACAAACTTTGTTGTAATCGACGGGTCAAGCTCTTCATAGACATCTGCATCCTTGCCCATGTAATTAGTCTCACCACGTGCATCCCTTGCTGTCTGTCTCTGCTTATCCATGCACGCATCAAAGCCGTCCTTATCATATGACATGCCTGATTCTTCAAGAATCTCAGCTGTAAGATCTACCGGAAATCCATATGTGTCATAAAGCTTGAACGCATCCTCCCCCGGGAGTACTTTGCTGTTATTCTTAGTGAGTTCGGCCTTCATATCCTCTAAGATACGAAGTCCTTGGTCTATCGTCTTATTAAATCTGTTCTCCTCTTCAGTAAGAACCTTAGATATGTATACTCTCTTCTCATCAAGCTCGGGATAGCCATCCTTAGACTCTTCTATTACCGTCTTGCATAATTCTGACAGAAATGTATCCTTAATGCCGAGTATCCTTCCATGACGAGCGGCACGTCTGATAAGACGACGAAGCACATATCCTCGCCCTTCATTAGAAGGCGAAACACCATCTGAGATTAAAAATGTAGCGCTCCTTATATGGTCGGTAATAAGACGAATGGATACATCATCTTCATCAGATGCACCATACTTCTTACCGCTAATAGAGCATACCTTATCTCTAATTGCTTTCATTGTATCAATATCAAATACGGAATCAACCTCCTGCATAACAACAGCAAGACGCTCCAAGCCCATACCTGTATCGATATTCTTATTCTCTAATTCTTCATAGTTACCATGACCGTCACCGTCAAATTGTGTGAACACGTTATTCCACACTTCCATATAACGATCGCAATCACAACCGACACCACAAGTCGACTTACCGCAACCGTACTTCTCACCACGGTCATAATAAATCTCCGAGCAGGGTCCGCAGGGTCCTGCACCGTGCTCCCAGAAGTTATCACATTTACCGGTCTTGGGGTCTCTATAGAACTTAGTAACCTTATCCTCAGGTACACCGATTATATCAGTCCATATCTTAAGTGCTTCATCATCCTCACCGTAGATTGACGGATATAATCTATCTTCTTCTAAGCCAAGCACCTTCGTTAAATATTCCCATGACCACTTAATAGCTTCTTCCTTGAAATAATCTCCAAACGAGAAATTACCGAGCATCTCAAAAAAGGTAAGATGTCTGGCAGTCTTACCTACATTATCAATGTCACCTGTACGTACACATTTTTGACATGTACACATCCTTGTCTTGGGTGGAATCTCTGCGCCTGTGAAATATGGCTTTAGGGGTGCCATACCGGCGTTGATTAAGAGTAAGCTATTATCATTCTCAGGTACAAGTGAATAGCTTCCTTTAGAGAGATGACCTTTGCTCTCAAAAAATTCCAGGAAGCTTCTTCTTAAGTCATTAACCTTACTTATCATTGTCAGCCTCTCCTTCTATCTCAGTTATATTGACATCAGAAGCTGTCTCAAGGGTAGCCTTAGCCGCATCCTTCGCATCCTTCTTATTGCGTGCGATTTTGCCAAGGAATACTCCAAGCAAAGCGATACCTACCAAGATAATAAAGATAACTAAATACTGAATAAAGCTTGCAAGAAATGCCATATCTAAATCCTCCATATCCATTTATTCGGATAATAATACACAACAATCCATATTCTCTACAATTATAAACTATTACGCTTATATTAGCAAGAAAATAAAAAGGGGAACAGCATTTGCCATTCCCCATAAGTACATAGAAAAATGTGATGTAAAATTCTAAATCTTCATAGCGACATCCCAAGCGCCCCAAATAACCGAACGTAGGTTGCCAACCTTCTTTGCATCGCCGATAAGGTGTACATGACGACCCTTTTCAGCCACCGGCATACTATGATATCCGACTGACATAATAACCGAATCAGCCTTAACCTTCGTTAACTTCTTATTCTTCTCTTCTACAATAACGTAGTCCTTACCAATCTCCTTTACGCCACTTTCAAGATATACGGGCACGTTATTAGTCTTGAAGCAATCTCTAAGATAGCTTGAATTAGCAAGACATAGATTAGGAACAGCCATAAGGTCATTCTTCATCTCAACGATAACAGGCTTCTTACCCTTGCGGAATAAGTCAAGTGCCATCTCACAACCGGTAAGACCACCACCGATAATTACTACATTGTCGCCAACCTGCTGTTTCTCAAGGAGATAATCACAAGCGTCCATAGCATACTCATCTGCTCCCGGAATAGGAATATGGTTAGCCTCCGCTCCCGTTGCAACAACATATTCGTCAGCATCGATATCCTTGATATCCTTAACCTCTGTATTAAACTTAACAGGAATACCTCTCTTCTTAATCTGACGCTTGTACCACTCAATCAGCTTCTTATCATTCTCTTTAAAATCAGGAGCTGCCGCAGCGATAAATATACCACCAAGCTCATCTGACTTCTCATAGATGGTTGGCTCATGACCGCGAATAGAAAGTATTCTTGCAACCTCCATACCACCGATACCACCGCCGATAACCGCAACCTTCTTAGGATTCTTTGTCTTCTTAAGCCTGTAATGCTTAGAATTCATTGATACAGGATTAATTGCACAACGACACATATTTAAAGAATCATTAAAGTCTTGGTCATTACCGGTACCTTCATGCTTAGATAAGTTAAAGCATGCCGCATGACAGCAGATACAAGGACGAATATCCTCTTCGTGACCTCTCATCAGCTTAGTAACCCAAGTAGGATCTGCAAGGAACTGACGTCCTACTACCATCGCATCAATATCACCGTTCTTAACTGCCTTAGCACCTGCTTCAGGCTGCATTCTTCCTGCACAAAGTACAGGAATATCAACAAACTTCTTAATATGTGTAACGTCCTCAAGATTACAATTGAGAGGCATATATTGTGGCGGATGAGCCCAATACCAAGCATCATATGTACCGTTATCGCAGTTAAGCATATCGTATCCGGCATCCTGCAAATACTTAGCGGCTTTCTCTGACTCCTCCATGTCACGACCGACTTCGATATAATCCTCACCCGGCATAGCTCCTTCTCTGAAGCCCTTTGTCTTAGACTCTACGGAATAACGGAGTGATACAGGGTAATCTTCACCGCAGGCCGCCTTAATAGCCTGTACTATCTCTACCGCAAAACGATATCTGTTCTCAAACGATCCACCGTATTCATCAGTTCTTTGATTACAATACTTGAGTGTAAATTGGTCTAAGAGATATCCCTCATGAACAGCATGAACCTCTACACCATCAACACCGGCTTCTTTACAAAGTCTTGATGTCTCTGCAAATGCGTAAACAATCTCATCAATCTCTTTCTTGGTAATCTCTCTTGCTGTTACATCATCAGCCCATCTGTTAGGTGAAACCGAAGGAGCCGCTGTAAGATACTCAGGATCGATAACAGGCTTTGCAAGGTAATGCAATGGCTTATTCTTAGCAAGTAATGCAAGCGTATCAGATAACGCCATTGAACGACCAAATCCGGCTGTCATCTGGATAAACAGCTTAGCACCCGTAGCATGTACCTGATCCATAAATTCCGCTAACTGCTCGAATTTCTTCTTGTTCTGATATAACCATCTGCGTCCTAAAACATCTCTTACCGGCGCAATACCCGGAATTATAAGACCGCAGTTATTATCTGCAATCTTCTTAAGCAGCTTAGCCGCTTCCTTATCAAAATGATTCGGCTCCATCCAACCAAACAGACATGTACCGCCCATTGGTGCAAGAACTATCCTGTTCTTGATTGTAAGATCCCTTATCTTCCATTCGGTAAATAAAGGTTCATACTCTTTGTTCATTGGCATAAAATCCCCCCTTTACACTTTCCTTTACATTTTAAGCAACCTTGATAATAACCCTATTCTCTTCTAAGTCGATATTCGCAATAGTCCCCTTGATGCGTTCAACCTTACCGAAGAGATCTGTAAGAATTACAGTGTCACCTTCAATTTCAATTGTCTTGGTATTTTCCATTAATAATTTCTTAGATTTCTCTGCATATGCACTGGCCAGACACATAACCTATCTCCTTATAAAATACGGATTGATTATAAACTCTGCTTATATAGCTCTTCTGCCTTCTTAAGCTTATCAACTGCAGCTTGAACATCCTTTGCAGCCTCCTCTGCAAGACTGGCCGCCTCATCGGCTCCTGCCTCTTTGAGCTTGGATGCAATATCATCAAAATCCTCTGCATGATGCTCATTATGATGTATTGTGTGATCCATCAATATAATAATCTTATTATCGTCCATATCATTTACCCTTGTTCACCATTCCTAAGTGCATCTCTCTCATGCCCTCAACCTCATCGCAGACAGGCTTAAAGTCACAATGACCGCAGTCTGTTGCAAGTCCGTCATATATATGGGTAAGAGATTTTGTAATGTCATCTGCTTTCTTAGCATACTCACTTAGAGCATTAACAGTATCCATATCTGTGATAAATATTATACGTACATTAAGCACGTGGTCTATTGCTTTATATTTATCCAAGTAAGCCTTACCAATCGCCGAGAAATTAATTCCCTTAGCCTTAGCCTGCTTACTTATTCTAACCTGCTCCTGATTACTGCCGGCGGACACTCTCACCATATATCCCTTCGGATAAACATGATATCTTGCAAACTCCATATCACGGATGGCATTATACGCTTCTTCCGATTCACCAATCTCTTCCGTCTTAATAATGACAATACGCGCAAACGGTGTATCAGAGCTCATCTCGGTAATATCCTTACCTACCAGAAAAATACCGTCTTCATCCATAATATCCGATGTGGTAACAAGCGTATAGTTGGTAGAGGGATTATTCCCTCCGCCAAGCTCAAATACGCTGTCCTTCATCATAACAAGTTCACTATTCTCATTCACAGGCCAAGACTTCTTGGCATTATCCGTTATATCAACAATGCCTGCTTTCTTAGTCTCATCAAGCACAGTATTAATGATGCTGTTATATAACTCCATGATTATTCTCCGTTGCTAGTACACCATTTACCAATTACCTTCACATTCTGCTTGCCAGAATTCCCTGTTACTGCGTTGCTTTCAATCGACGATGCACACGCATCGCCTCTCTCAAGCGCCTTGTAACCGGGAAATTCTGATCTTCGCAATAATGTACAGTTAATTGGTGCATGGTGTACTAGAAATTAAAATCAACCTTCTTGCGGTCAAATATCTCATTAACACGACGATATGCCCACTCCATGAGCTTCTGATCCAAGTTCCAGAAATAAACCGCAAAGAGTATTAATACTACAGCTATAAGAAAGCAAAATAGTTTCTTAATAATCTTCATCAGTTACTTCACCGATCCTTTCTGACGTGCGTACTCAGCTGCACCGAGTGCTCCCATAAGCTGTGGGTCAGTCTTAAGCTCTACAACCTTAAGCTTAAGTACTTGCTCGATTGCTTTCTTAAGACCATCATTCTTAGCACAACCACCTGTAAGTGTAACAGAATCTGTTGCACCGGCCTTCTTAGCCATAACGAAGCATCTCTTAGCAACTGACATCTCAATACCTGCTGCAATCTCATCCATTGCCTTACCTTCACCAACAAGTGTAATAACCTCTGACTCAGCAAATACTGTACACTGTGCTGAGATAGGTACTACATTCTTAGCGCTAAGTGAAAGTCTTGAGAACTCAGATAATGACATCTCAAATGATCTTGCCATTGCCTCGAAGAAACGTCCCGTACCTGCCGAACATTTATCATTCATAGCGAAGTTCTTAACAGTTCCGTCATCATCAATAGCGATACCCTTGATATCCTGTCCGCCGATATCAATGATAGCCTTTGCCTTAGGGTCTGTTACATGAACGCCCATTGCGTGACAACTAATCTCTGAAATATTCTCATCAGCGAAAGGAACCTTATTACGTCCGTATCCTGTACCGATAAGATAAGCTAAGTCCTTAGAAGTCTTAAGACCGTCAACCTTGCCTACTACCTCTTCCATTGCTACTTTGGCAGATTCCTCAGCATTAATCTTAGATTTAATTGTTGTGTCTGCCATAATCTTACCATTCTCATCAAGAATAATTGCCTTTGTATAGGTACTACCTACATCACATCCTCCGTAATACTTCATTGTTAACCTCCTGTATTCCTTAAAGTTATTTTTATTATTATGGCCTGAGCCACATTAAATACTACTTACCAGCTCGCGTCGTCTTCGAAGTCTACAAGTGACGGATCAAGCGGCTCTTCTCTCATAACTGTTCTCATATATTCGTTGACCTTCGAGCGCATATCCTTTCTTGATACTGTACGAGGATCCATTAAATCGTGCTCAATCCAGATAAGACGTACGCCGTGCTCTCTGGCTTGATCATCGAAAAGACCGTTAAGTGTTGACATGTTCTTACAAGATACATGCTGATACATAATTACGATATCAGGCTTCCATATCTCAACCTGTCTCCAAAGCTCTGTAAGAACGTGATCGTATCCACCGTTAGTATGGCGTCTCATAACCATTCTCTCATATAGCCTTGCCATATCTCTTAAGGCTTCTTCCTTATCCTCTGTCTCAAGAGGTCTTGTATAGTTAAGACTCTCCATCTCAACAAGTACGTTGATACCCCAGCAGTTAGCAAGCCAGTTAGAGAAGTTAGCATAGTAGTGAGCCGGTACTGACCATACGATTGCACGGTGACGCATCTTGCCTCTCCACGGCTCTTCTCTGTTCTCATAGGCTTCCATCATCATCTTGTCAACCTTCTCGAAGGTATCCATGATACGTGGATCAAGTCCGCCATCCATCTCGTAATTCCACTTGCGGAATAATTCATAACAAGGACCGATAAGCTGTGGATAAGGAGTCTGGTTAACTTCCCATTTCTGAAGCTCGTATTGAGTCTCCTTATTGAATCTCTTCATTGCCGTAAAGTATGCATCCCAGTTCCACTTAGCACCTGTCTGCTCTTCTATGAACTTGATACAGCCTTTAATATCTTCTACAGCCTCTTCCATGATACTCTCATCTTCATATCTGACAGGAAATGCAAGATGATATGTCGGAAGGTCTTTAAATCTTCTTGATGTATAGCTTGATGCCATAACCGAACCATCACAAGGCATTGAACTTGAAATAAAGCAAGCACCCATATGAGGTAACGCATCAATAACACATGCTCCCGATTCTGATGTAGGAACCGGACATGTATCTGAAGGAAGTCCATACGACTCAACTGCATCAATATAAGGCATACAAGCAAGCTGATCAATCTCTGATAATAAGAATACCGGCATAAGCTGATATGGTATTCCGACAAGATCAGGGAAGCCTGCCATAATCTGTGCCATTGTCATCTCATCAACAAGCACAACCTTCTTAGATAATTCTTCACTGTTACCGCCCTTAACATCAGCCTTCATTAAGAATACAAGATTCTCAGCAACATATCTGAATATTGCATAAATAAGCTCGTGATGCATCTTCAGTGCCTTGCCGCGAAGTCCGAGTGTATTCTTGTCCATAAAGCTGTGGCAACAGAAATATGATATCATCCAACGATAATGAAGTGCTCCGTTAAGTGCAGGAACTAAGTCTTTGCTGAAGGTTGCAAGAAGCATACCCCACATTCTTGCCCACTCATAGAAATCAACAGCTGTATCCTTAACACCTCTGAACTCTCTTCGAACGGTTGCCATCTTACCACTTTGATACAATTTACCAAGCTGCTTCTCACCATTCTTAAGAAAATCAACCCATTCGGAAGCGTCCATATTCTTGGCAAGATCTGCTTCCTTCTTCCATCTCTTCTTCGTAGCTTTGAAGTCCTTTTTGATATTTGCAGCTACACCGGGCCAATCAGTCTCCTTGACCATATCAACAATTATCTTACCGACTTCTTTGAGATTCTCTCCCTGAAGCTTGAAGTTCATATGATCTTTCATTTTGAAAAATTTAGGATTAGGATATTTGCTCACTATGCGGCACCTCCTTTCCCTTTACGTATTCTCTTAATCTCAAGTGCTTCAACGAAAGCTTGGAATCTCGTACGAAGCTGACCTGAACTACGTACATTGTACGGTCTGTCAATCGAAAGCACGGGCCAATCATATTCTTGCTGTAATATATGAGATGCCAATGCTCTCTCAAATGCCCAGAAATCACAGAACTTCATCTGCTCATATATGATTCCGTCTGCTTTGTATTCTCTTGCAAGATAATCAGCAGTCTTACGTCTCTGTTGAACCTTCTCTTCACTCATATATCTTGCACATTCTGATGTCTTCATATAATGACGTACTATCTGCGGCAAGATTTCTTTGTCCTTATCAATAACAATCTCTTCACGACCGGGCTTAGAGCCATAGCAATATCGATCTGCAACAACAAATGCTCCGGCCTCTTCGATAAGCTTAGTAAAATCAAGATCATCCACTTCAGAGCCAACAACCGCAACTCTTGCTCGATACCATGGCTTTGGATCAGGCTTACGATTCTTTATCTCTTCCAATGTCTCTTCCAGCTTAGGAAGTATAAGCGATGTCGGACAGCAATATGACACAAGAGACAATACGTGAAATTCATATCCTGTAATCGGTGGATTGTCTTTCTTACGCATATCACCAATCTCAGTCATAACACGACACAGCTTATTGTGCTCTTCTACAGCCTTAAGTAACGCATCATCAGACGTATCTGCGCCACACTTCTCCTCTAATACATCAAGTACGCGAAGACGCATCTGCTTCGTCATAGCTCTGACTGTATAATCTTCAATCTTATACGGAATGTCCGCATGAGTTACGAAGAAATTCTCCTTATCATTAATCTTAAGAATCTCCATATGCTCATAGCATCTGTTCATTGCACCGCAAGCATCAACACCGGCAATTCCGTCTAAGAATTGATAGCCGCCTTCAATGCCTCTCTCAAGCAACGTTCTTGCAAATTCACAGGTATAATTACTCATGTAATAAGTAGATATATCTATGGATGAAGAGCGTGGTGCACGAAGTCTGACAGAGAAGCAATTATCCACATTAAGAAGAACCTCCGGCATGTGGTAACAGGTATAGCCTATTGCTTTCTGCCCATCCTTCTGGGCTTGTCTTACCAGATCATTGTCCGCATTATCAAGTAAATTCTCGAACTCGATCAAGTATTTTAAATCTTTCAAGTAAAACCCCTCCCCTCTTTTAATTAATTATATCAAGACTCTTAAGTGCTTTCCTTGCACCTGTAAGAATCTTAGCATCACTTGGTAATTCAAAAGAACTCATACCCTCTATGTCATTCTCGACCAAGACATCATCTGCCCCTATTACAGTAAGCAGTGGTATACCGTCAAGCAGACTCTCATCAAGTGTCTCGGGATGCAGGATACGATTAAGTACCGCACCGGATTTGTCTGCCATAACGAGCTCTTTGGATACCTTATCTATTGTCTTAATAATCTCAATACCTTTGCGGCTCTGGTCAGATACTAACAGTAAATGTGTAACCTTCTCCATTACGCGCCTGTTAATCTGCTCGATTCCGGCCTCGCCGTCAATTACAACATAATCGAATTCTTCAGCAAGCATACTGATAACTTGTCTGAGATATGTATTAATAGCGCAATAACACCCTGCTGCCTCAGGTCGCCCGATTGCAAGAAATGCAAATCCCTTATCTTCGTTCATGGCATCAAGCAAACGGAATTTGGCTTCTGCCAATATATCCTGTGTCTCACTCATGCCTTCTGTTACATCCTTGGCAACCTTAAGCCTGATATCATCAAGTGTATATTTGGCTTCGACGCCGAGAGCAACGGATAAGCCAATTGCAGGATCGGCATCTATTGCAAGAATCTTCTTATCCGGAAATTCCTCCGTCAGAATTCTAACAATAGCGGCTGATAAGGACGTCTTGCCTACACCGCCTTTGCCTGATAAGGCAATAACGGTTGATTTATGTCCCATGTTATTCCCTCCTATTAAGTGTTATTCCGTAACTTATGACCTCCTTGCCCTGTATCCTGCACCTACCTTCGATCCAAGCACCTCTGTTCCGGCTGACGAAAGCCTACACAGAGGTCTTGGCATCTCAGTCCGGAACGTATATTTTCTGCAAGGTCATAAGTTCGTCGTAGTTATTAACCAACTGTCCTCTCCTTGACCTCCGAGTCAGGCATAACATTAGCCTTATCTGTATACGGCGTCAAGGTGTTATCCTTACGCTTCATCTTATCGTAACGAGCAACTGCGTTAGGCTCCCAGACATAATATAGGAATTTGCCGTCAAGGTCAAAATAGAACACCAAAAACAGAACAACATATCCTATTCCGGCAATCAATAACAATTTACCAAGAAACTTCTTCATAAATATACCCTCCTTATGACCTATTACCAACTAGCATCATCATCAAAATCAACAAGTGTAGGATCGAGCGGTTCTTCTCCCATAACTGTTGTCATATAATCATTAATGATTGAGCGAATCTCTTTCCTTGAAACTGTACGCTTATCAGGCAATGCATGAGGAACCCATATAGCGTGAATGTTACGCTTACGGAATTCATCCTCGAACATACCCTTGATTCCCTGCATTCCTTTACACTGAAGCTGGTCGTACATGATAACCATATCACAATTGAACTTCTCCATGTAATCCCATAGCTGGAATATATGCTCGTGACCACCGACTGCCATGGAACGCATCGGAGCAAGCTCATTATATCTTGCCAAATCGTCTAATGCATGCTCATATGTATCGGTACGAATTGTCTTATCGAACATAAGTGAGTCCATATTAATAATTGTATTGATACCCCAGCAATTGTATGCCCACGTACACCAGTTAGAATAGTACAGCGGTGCACATGACCAAGCAATGGCACGGTGACGAGTCTTAGGGAATGTCTCAATCTTATTCTCAACACACTTATTCAAAATCTTCTTAACATGCGAATCTACTTCATGCCAAATCGGTCTGTCACCATCCTGTGAATAGTAGATACGATAAAGTGCCTGTGCAACACCGTTAATCGGATAATAAGGTGTGTTAGCCGCAACATCCCATTTCTCACGTTCGAATTCGGTAAGCTCATTCTGAGCCTCTGCATGCTTCTTAAACTCTTCCCAATTAAACGGTTCGCCTGTCTCCTTCTCAATAAACTTCCAGCACTGCTCAATCTCTTCCATACAATGCTTATGATTCAAAGGATCATCAAATCTCATAGGCTGCGGCATTGCAAAGAGCGGTCTGTCAAGGAACCAGTCGGTAATAATAGATGTAGCAACCGAACCGTCACAAGCCTCATTACTTGTAACCATAACAGGACTGTAATCAGGATAATCATCCAATACAAAAATTCCCGATTCTGCTTGACACATAGGACAAGGATCTGCAGGAAGTCCAATTGACTGCATTGCATCAATATAATTAAGAACCGTCTTGTTATTAACGTGACATGATACAAAGTAAGGTATCATCTGAAGAGCAACATCATCAAATCTATCTCTCCATCCGTAGAATATATTACCGGATACTGTCTCATCATGAGCAATCGTCTTCTTCCAGTATTGATTCTCTTCACCCATATGCAGCTTCTTATCAGCAGAGAACATACGCATGAACTGACGAATAGTCTCACTAACCATTCCACGATAGTGCCATGCAGAAGCCTTAAGCGCTTCACCTCTTAAGCCTTCCATTCCACGATCGAACCAGTGCATAACCGAAAGGTATGTCTGGCCCATCCAACGATATCTCCATACACCCTTGAAGAATGTAAGCGGTTCATCGCCCTTAAGAATGTCCATAACCATATGAACATAGTTATACATCCATATCATATGAAAATAATAAAAAGTATCCTTAACGCCACGCCACTCACGATGCTTATAAAGACCTGTATTACCTAAATATAAATCGCCAAGCCTTCTCTCTTCATGTGGCTTACCATATAAGAAATCATTCCAAACCTTATTCCAATCACGATTCTCTCTACGCTCCTGAATATCATTGCGCATATCCATTCTCTTATTATGGATTGTACCGTCATTAGCGTCTCTTACAACCTTCTTACCAATTTGAACTGCAGAAAACTGATCCAAAAATCCTCTAAGATTAAATTTCTTCATCTACACCACCTCCTCTTCTTTCGAGGCATTAATTTTCTTAATCTCGATACTCTCAATAAATGCTTGGAATCTTGTCCTTAACTGACCAACAGCATTATTGACATATTCCTTCTCGATTGAGCATGTAGGAATATTATAATCTCTCGGGAAGATTAGCGTATCAATTGTTCTCTCATAGCTCCAATACTCGCAGAACTTCATTGACTCTACAATAATACCGTCTGCCTTGTATTCATCTACGAGCTTGGCGATGTAATCCTTCCTCTGTCTCATCGAGTGCTGTTCCATGAATCTGCAGCACTCATTATATTCTAAGTAATGCCTTGCAACTGCACGAAGAGGTGTCTCACCTTCTCTTACTTCAATCTCTTCACGTCCCGGAAGAGAACCGTAGCAATGTCTGTCTGCAACAACAAGTGCACCACAATCCTCTATCAGCTTAGTAAAGTCAGGGTCATCATTCTCACTTCCGGCAAGAACAACACGTACACGATACGGATTCTTCTCATCCGGCTTACGTGTCTTAAGATCTTCTAATGTCTCCTTAAGCATAGGAATTATCAAATACTTAGGACAACACAATGAAACAAGCATAATAAGCTGGAATTCATAGCCTGTAAGAACAGGATTCTCCTTCTTACGATACTCACCTATCTCCTTAATGATACGACACAACTCATTATGCTCTTCAATAGCCTTAAGTATAGCCTCATCAGAAGTATCTATACCGAAACGCTCCTTAAGCGGGTCAAGTACATGAGCCTGCAGCTGCGTCTCGAAATGCTCGATTGAATTTTCATTCTTCTTAAATGGAACGTCTGTGAATTCACAGAAGAAATCAGGATTCTTAATTACATCCATCATTTGTAAATGTTCTTGAAAACGACAAGTAACCGTACAAGTCTCGGTAGCCATCTGAGCGTCAAGGAAATTAAATCCTCCTTCCATTGCACGCTCAAGAAGACAACGACCATACATACATGTACGATTGCTCATATAATACGTCGCCATATCGGGGCTTGTGCTCCTCGGAGCTCGAAGTCTGACGGAAAAGCATCCCGGAAGATCCAAAAGCACTTCCGGCATAAAATAGCAGGTATAACCAAGTGCTCGCTTACCATCCTTCTTCGCCTGCTGAACCAATTCGTTATTAGCCTCTTGAAGCATATCATCATACTTAAGTAAATGCTTAAGATCTCGCATACAATCCCCCCTTTTAACTTGTTAAAACATTAACCCAATCCTATATATACTAATATATCACTTTTTCAAAAAATTACTACATTTTTTTGTAAATGTTTCACATATAAAGCAAAAAAGAAACTCTCTTTATTGTGAGAGTTTCCTATTCGCGAAAAATCTATTATTTTCATTAATTCATCCGTCTGATTATCTCATTAGCCTTCTTATATACATCTGCCTTATCAAATCCAATATTGAAGCTGCCGTTATCGTAAAGTACTTTACCGTCAACCATAGTAAACATTACATTCCTCTTGCTGCCGGAATATACAATATTCTTAACGATATTATTAAGCGGTTGCATATTGGGCTCTGACAAATCAATTCCTATGATATCAGCCTTCTTGCCTACAGCCAATTTATTGCAGTCGTTAAGTCCCATACACTTAGCACCGTTAGCTGTTGCCATATACAATACTTCCTCAGCCGGAACAATCGCCGCATCACCCTCGCGAACCTTGGCAAGTGCCGTTGTTAAGAACATTTCCCTGAACATATCAAGGCAATTGTTGCTGGCAGGTCCGTCAGTTCCGATTGCTACAGGGATACCAAGCTGCAAGTACTTGTTAATAGGCGCAACACCACTTGCAAGCTTAAGATTACTTGCAGGATTGGTTACCGCATATAATCCCCTCTTCTTAAATATCTCGAAATCAACAGGGTCCATATGTACACAATGATATCCGCCACCACCATACTTATACATACCAAGCTCTTCAGTAAGCTCGGTTGGTGTCTTGCCCCATCTCTCCTTGCATTCATTAACCTCGGTAATTGTCTCTGAATTATGCATGAACATCGGTGACTTGTATTTCTCTACAAGCTTAGCAATGCCTTCCATATTCTCCATAGATGTCGTGTACTCGGCATGGAATCCGATGATAAATGATGATAAATCACTCATCTCGTTAACTATATTATAGTTCTCTTCTACTTGATCAACGCTACCGCCGAAGTTATTAAAGCCCGATGTCTGAACTGTTCTGAATCCGCAATCAATCGACGCTTGAGCATTCTTAGGCGGGAAGAAATACATATCAAAATTAGATGTAATACCGCTTGTTAAGTACTCCATTATACCAAGTATATCGAGCCAATATACATCATCTTCCGTAAGCTGTCCTTCCTTGGGAAATACCTTATCAAAGAGCCAGCTTTGAAGCGGTAAATCATCTGCGAACGACCTTAAGAATGTCATGGCAGTGTGCGTATGTGCGTTCTTAAAGCCGGGCATAATCAGATTACCCTTCATGTCTCGTTCTTCATCGAATGCGTTTACAGGCGCACCTTGTTCATAATTGACAGCTTGTGGTATTGCATCAGCACCTGCGCCCACAGGAGTACCCTTGATGTATTGTATAACATTTCCCTCAACATGAAGTTCACCCTTAATTAATGTAAATGTCTTATCATCATTGGTGAGTAATACCAAAGCGTTGTAAAACCTTGTATTCATATGCAACTCCCTCCTCCTTAAATATTGGTAATTATCTCAGAAACAAGTGCCGTAAACTTCTTGGCAACCTGTCGTCCTGCTTCAAGCACCTCTTCTTCCGTAAGCGGATGCGGACTAATGCCGGCCGCAAGATTGGCAATACATGATATTCCGATTATATCCATCTTCATATGATTAGCGGCTATTGCCTCACACGCTGTTGACATGCCGACTGCATCAGCACCTATAAGCTTAGCCATCCTAATCTCCGCAGGAGACTCGTAATTGGGTCCCTGTGTCTGAATGTATATTCCCTCTTTGAGCTCGATGCTAAGCTTTTCGGCGCATTGTTTAGCAAGCTCTTGAAGCTTTGGATTGTAAATGTGTGACATATCCGGGAAACGAACCCCGAGTTCAGATATATTCTCGCCTCTTAACGGTGATGGCACAAAGAAGGATATCTGGTCGGTAATAAGCATTAAGTCGCCTGCATTAAAGTTCGGATTAATACCGCCACTTGCATTGGTGAGAAACAATGTCTTAGCACCCATCATATGCATAAGCCTAATCGGCAGAACAACGTCAGTCATATCATAGCCTTCATAGTAATGCACTCTGCCTTGCATGGCAACTATCTTGGTATCTTTGACATAGCCAAACACAAACCGTCCCTTATGACCGGGCGCGGTTGATGTAGGAAAGCCCTCTATGTCCTTATAATCAAGTGTCGCTTCTACCTTCATAGTGTCAGCGAAGTCACCAAGACCCGAGCCAAGTACAAGCGCAACATCCGGCGTAAAGTCGATTCTTTCCTTGTAGCATTCGTAGCATTTTAATAGTTTTTCGTAAGTCGAACTCATATAGTACCTCCTCGAACTGTCTCGTAAAACTATTCAGAGCCTATTCGAAAATGCTACGCATTTTCTCATGTTGGTTCTCACCAAATAAATTTATATAGAAATACTCTTACGAATGCAAGCATTCCTCGAGTATTCCTACATGAGGCTGTCCTAAAACTGCTTGTAGTGAAAAGTGCTTCCCAATTTGTCCGAGAATAAAGCCTAATGAGGGAGGCGATGTGGAACATCGTTGACTGAATTAGGCAAGATTATCGGGCAAAGTGGGGATTAATTTTTCTGAATAGTTACACATTAAATCTAAATAAAATCACATCGCCATCCTTAACGACGTACTCCTTACCTTCCATGCCGACAATTCCCTTATCCCTTGCGGCAGCTATGGAACCGCACTCCATAAGGTCATCATATGCAACAACCTCAGCCTTAATAAATCCACGCTCGAAGTCGGTATGAATCTTACCTGCTGCCTGAGGCGCCTTCGTACCCTTTGTAATTGTCCATGCTCTGCACTCATCCTCACCTGCGGTCAAGAAGCTGATAAGGCCGAGAAGTGAATAGCTTGCTTTAATAAGCTTATCAAGACCTGATTCCTCAAGTCCCAATTCTTCCAAAAACATTGCTTTCTCTTCGTCATCAAGCTCTGCTATCTCTTGCTCAATTGCTGCGGAGATAACGAACACTTCACTTCCTTCTTTCTTAGCATACTCACGGACCTTCTTAACATTTTCATTAGAGTTACCATCATCAGATAAGTCATCTTCTGCTACATTAGCCGCATATATTACAGGCTTAGCCGTAAGCAAATTGTATTCCTTAAAGTATTCCTCTTCATCCTCATCATTCAAGGTAAATGTCTTAGCAAGATTGCCATCCTCCATATGCTTATAAAGTCGCTCTTGCATTGCTGCTTCCTTCTGAAGACTCTTATCCATTCTGGCAGCCTTACCTGTCTTAGACATACGACGCTCTAGTATCTCCATATCCGAGAAAAGCAACTCAAGATTTATTGTCTCAATGTCACGAAGAGGATCGATTGAACCATCTACGTGCACAACGTTGCCATCCTCGAAGCACCTTACAACATGAATAATCGCATCAACCTCACGGATGTTAGCAAGGAATTGATTACCCAGACCTTCACCCTTGCTTGCACCCTTAACGAGACCTGCAATATCAACAAACTCTATCGTTGCATGCGTGACCTTCTTGGTATTATACAACTCACCAAGCTTAACAATACGCTCATCCGGCACCTGTACAACACCCACATTGGGGTCAATTGTAGCAAACGGATAATTGGCGGCAAGCGCCCCTGCCTTAGTTAACGAATTAAAAAGTGTGGACTTGCCTACGTTGGGAAGTCCGACTATGCCTAGTTTCATAATATTCCTACTTTCCCCTATTTTTCAAGGTTTCTTAATTATCATCAGGGAAGTTTGACACC
>CAJOIL010000017.1 GCA_905234525.1 uncultured Lachnospiraceae bacterium
CTCTAGTATATTGAATCGTGCTACGTTACAGCATTTATAAGTTGATGTAACATTTCTTAAGGTAGCACGGTACTAATGTTTAATTATTATAGGAGGTAACAATCATAAGGAGGCTTTTCTCTTGAAGACTCTGTTAATAGGGTGAATATGTATGAAGAATGTATGGGACAAGAGAGTATTAAGCATTGTCATTGTAATGGCAATGATTATAAGTGGTGTAACCTGTGTACCTGTAATAACTAATGCAGAAGGAGAGGCTTCGGCTGACCTTGCAGACAAAGGTACTGACTCTTTAGATGTAATTTATAGGCTTTACAATGTTAATAGCGGAGAGCATTTCTATACAGAAAGTTCTATTGAGAGTGATATTCTTATGAATGCTGGCTGGAATGCTGAAGGCATTGCATGGACAGAGCCTGTAGCTTCCGATACTCCCGTATATAGATTATTCAATCCATATTCAGGCGATCATCACTATACAATTGATGCTAATGAGAGAGATTATCTTGTAAGCGTTGGCTGGAATGATGAGAAAATAGGATGGTATTCTTCTGATAACGGAATTCCTGTTTATAGATTGTATAATCCTTATGCCATGGGAGCCGGTTCACATCTTTTTACAGCTGATGCAGTAGAAAAGGAAATACATTGATGTGTGCTTAGCGGTTGAAATGGTGCATGAGCTCGTTGTCACTGCCGTAAATACCATTATTAAACCTGAAGTCTATCCGACATATCAGAGAATGCTTCTGCAAGAACCTCTATCTCATCATCGGTCTTAAATGTATCTTCCATCTTGAAGACCATATCTTCTTTATCCATTCGCCTAATCCTATCAGTCATAATATCCATAGGCTTTAAGGCTTTCTTGGTACGCATATATATCAAATAACCGAATATAATTACTATAAGGAATAAGAGTATAATAAGAATAGCGGCATTAAGCTTAACATTTTTGTCAAAACACGCTGCGATGCATCATAGCTTTTGACATTGCCTTTCAAAACGCAGTCTCCAATTTCTATAATAATTTTAGCATTTTATTATCAATTATCTCAGGTGATTCATAAATACTATTATATAAAATCTACTATTACATAAACATTACAACACATTTATTGTAAAATCAAAGAGAACATTCCATTTCTGCTTATAGGATTTGGGTGCTTCAACTAATACAATTCTATTGTCAACCGTGGGAAATCAGTGGTAAAATGGTATTATATTTTCATTAGAACCATTGAAATCAGGAAATGGTGAACGTGATTACGTTATGAGCCGGACAAATGTACTCGGAGAAAGGGTCCGTGCCGGGCATTAGTACGAACGTAGATCTGGATATAGAGGTTATACCATGAAAAATATTTCAAAATATATAGTATCTGCAAAAAAGCATCTCAGAACCGATAAAAAGTATGATTTATCAGCTGAAGAGATACAAGAACTCATATCCAGGAATAAAGCAAATCCAAAAGAGGATATAAATAGTCTAATTGAAGAAAGCTTTTATTTCGGATTTGAGTGTGGCAGAAGATATGAGAAAAACAAAAAGGGATAGAAAAGCGCGTCAGGGGGCTTACTTGTTATGAAGAAAACTAAGATTTCGGGCTTTACAATTAAGATGATAATTATAATCGTTGCAATGCTTCTTGCAACCAATATACTTCTTGGTGTTATCCTTGTGGGCAATTCAAGAACAACGATGAAGACGCTTATTGATAACAGAATGCTTGATATTGCCAATACTGCAGCGGCAATGCTTAACGGGGATGAGCTTGAACAACTTAAGAAAGAAGACAAAGGAACACCTCCGTATCAGAGAGTTAATGATATATTAGCTGTATTTCAAGATAATATTGATCTTAAGTACATTTACTGTATAAGTGATGCCGGAAATGGTAATTTTGTATTCAGTGTTGACCCGACGATTGAGGATCCGGGAGAATTCGGTGAACCTGTAGTGTCTACCGAAGCACTTAATAAGGCAAGTAAGGGCTCAGCGGTTGTTGATGTAGAGCCTTATGAGGATGCATGGGGTAAGTTCTACAGTGCTTATAGTCCGGTATTTGATTCTCAGGGAAATGTTGCAGGAATAGTTGCAGTTGATTTTTCGGCTGATTGGTATGAAGAGCGGATTTATACACAGACATATATAATTATTATTAATTGTATCGTAGCGGTTTTAGTCGGTACTTTTCTTGTAATATTTGCAACAAGACAGATGCGCAGAAGAATACAGGATGTTATGGATGAAATTGCCGATGTTGCTGAGGATGTTGACGAATTAACACGTGTAATCAATCCTGATGCTGTAATAGATACTACACAGGATGAAGAAAGAGATGAAGTGTTGGAGTTAGGTCGTCGGATTCATGGGATTAGAGAAGGACTTCATAGCTATACAAGTAATCTTCATACGCAGGCTAATAGTATGATTACGGCGCTGTCCTCTGAATACAGAGGTGTATACTATGTTGATTTGGATAGTGACGAAGGTATATGCTATCAACCTCATACTCAGATTGATGGATTAAGACAGGGTGAACATTTTAGATATATTGATACGTTACAAGAATATGCTGACAAATATAATTTGCAGCCCCCGATGCTGTCAGAAAAGCACTTGAGACGGAGCGAATTATAACTATTCGTTATATGATTAATAGCAATGGGCAGGAGTCTTATGAGATGCTTCGTATGGCAGGAGTCCGTCATCCGGAGGACAGAGAGGATCATATAGTTCATGCTATCGGTATGGGTTTTGCGGATGTGGATGCAGAGACCAGAGCAACACTTAATCAGAGTCAGGCACTTTCCGATGCATTAAATGATGCAGAAATCGCGAACAAGGCTAAGACGGCATTTCTATCCAGTATGAGCCACGAAATAAGGACTCCGATGAATGCAATAATAGGAATTGATAAGCTTGCGCTCAGCAATCCGGACATCTCTGATACTACTCGCGAGCAGCTTGAGAAAATCGGAACATCAGCTGAACATTTGCTTGGTATTATTAATGATATCTTAGATATGTCTCGTATTGAAGCGGGCCGAATGACTATAAGAAGTGAGGTGTTCTCCCTGCCTACTTTGATTGAGCAGGTTGACATTATGATTGGCGGTCAATGTAGAGATAAGGGCATTGATTGGCATTGGGAAATGTTAAGTGAAGCTGACAATTACTATGTGGGTGATGATGTAAAGCTTAAGCAGGTAATTATTAATATTCTCGGTAATTCCGTTAAGTTTACGCCGCAGGGTGGTAAGATAAGCTTTACAATAGAGAGAATCAACAGATATGACAGCAAATCAACATTTAGATTTGTAATGACTGATAATGGCATTGGAATGGATGAGGATTATTTGCCGAAGCTATTCGAACCATTTAGTCAAGAGGATAGCTCAACTAAGACCAAATACGGTAGTACCGGTTTGGGGATGCCGATAACCAAGAGTATAGTTGAACTTATGAATGGAGAGATTAAGGTTGACAGTAAGAAAGGCGTCGGAACTACATTTACCGTAACGATAACACTTGCTGATTCCAGTGGGCAGGCGGCGGAAGAATCAAAGGAAGATGTGATTGAAAGAGTTAGTCTTGGCGGACGACGCATACTCTTAGCGGAGGATATGGAGATTAATGCTGAGATTATGAAGGAGATATTAGGCTCCGAGGATATGCTGGTTGAGCATGCCGGGGATGGTCGACAGGCATTGGAAATGTTTAGCGCAAGTGATGAGAATTATTTCGATGCGATTCTTATGGATATGCGTATGCCCAATATGGACGGACTGGAAGCAACGAAAGCAATCAGAGGACTCGACAGAGAAGATGCCAAGACGATTCCGATTATTGCGCTTACCGCTAATGCATTTAATGAAGATGTTGAGAGAAGTCTTCAGGCAGGCTTGGATGCACACCTGTCAAAGCCGGTAGATGCTGATATGTTATTCGATACGCTTGCTAAGTTGATGTGACACAAAGTGTGTCAGCGGACACGTCCCCTTGACATAGCTTATGACTTCGCACCAAGAACCTGCGCGCTCATGACGAAATGTCGCTTAGCAGGTTCTTGGCTGCTCACTCATTTGCATAAAGTGAAGAAAATGTGTCAGCGGATACGTCCCCTTGACACACTTATGCGAGATGATATAATTAGGTTGTTTTAGAAGAAGGAAGAAGAGAGGCAGAATAGATGGCTAAGAGAGGAATCAGAATACCAAAGACGGAACAGCCGAAGAAGAAGGGCGTTAAGGAGATAGTGCATCCGGGAAGTGTTGTTTTCTGGGTGATACTTGGTGTGTTGTTTTTGATTCTTACGGCAGCAATTATATATGGAACGGTTATGACCAATAAGTACTCACCTTCGGAGGAAGAGGTAGAACAGGCTAAGCAGGAGGCTAAGATAGGCGTTAAGCCTAACAATGATTTCCTTGCATTCTGTAATGATGAGCGATTATATGCAATTGATGCGAACGAAGCATCCAATCCGATTACGCTTATAACCGTTGTTAAATCCGGAGCTACAACAGAGATAACCGATGCATCTAAGATTAATGAATTGTGGTCTGCGCTTAAGACCATGAAAATAGCCGATGCATCTGATAAGGCAGTTGCACCGGCTGAGACCGTGATTACTATTCATAGGAATACCGGAAGTGATGCTACAGTAACATTCCAATCGCCTGAATTATTAACATTTAATAATGCTAATTATGTTATAAGCGACTCTGCCGGTTTCTTTGATAAATTGTAATTATTAAATAAGAGTTTAATTATTCCAGGTCTTGGGCTCATATGTTACATTGCATTCGAGTCTCTTGAAGACTTGAATATCTACCGATGACAGAAGCACGGTAGAGTGAACCTGAGCACCCTTAAGCTTGGGCAGCTGTGATAAGGCCTTGGCAGCATCTTCGTTATCTGCGGCGGTAGCCGATAGAGCAATTAATACCTCGTCTGTATGCAGACGGGGATTTTTACTGCCCAGATACTTAATTTTAAGCTCTTGAATCGGAGCGATAGATTCGGGAGACAGAACCTTGATTTTGTGATCGATACCCGCTAATTCCTTAAGAATGTTCATAAGTGCAGCAGCACTCGGACCAAGTAAGTCTCCTGTCTTGCCGGTTACGATTGTGCCGTCACTTAATTCGATTGCAGTAGCAGGACGACCGGTTGCTTCTTCACGCTCAAGAGCCGGTTTTACAACAGATCTATCTGTTGGCTTTAAATTCAACTGGCTCATAAGAAGGTCTATTTTATTAACTTCAGACTTTTCTCTCTTGCCCTCTGCGACACCGGTTATTGCTTCATAGTGTCTGCGGATTATTTCCTGCTTCGAGGCTTCTCTGCAGACCTCATCATCAATAATGCAATTGCCTGCCATATTAACGCCCATGTCTGTTGGTGAGGCATAAGGGCTATTGCCGTATATCTCCGTGAATATTGCATTTAACACAGGATAAATCTCGATGTCTCTATTATAGTTGACTGTAGATATACCATACTTGCTGTAATGATACGGGTCAATCATATTGATGTCATTAAGATCGGCTGTGGCAGCTTCGTATGCCAAGTTGACAGGATGCTCAAGCGGCAGATTCCATATAGGAAATGTCTCGAACTTAGCGTATCCCGCACGTAAGCCTCTTTTATTGTGGTGATAAAGCTGAGAGAGACAAGTGCTCATCTTACCGCTTCCCGGACCCGGAGCTGTCACAACAACGAGTGGACGTGATGTAATTATGAAGTCGTTCTTACCAAAGCCATCATCGCTGACAATTGTCTGCACGTCATTGGGATATCCCGGGATTAGATAATGATGGTAGATGTTAATATCCATTTTCTCTAATCTGGATGCAAATAAATTAGCGGCTCTTTGGTTAGTGTACTTTGTTAAGACAACACTGCTTACATACAGTCCGCGACTTTGGAATTCCTTGATAAGACGAATGACGTCATTATCGTATGTAATTCCCAAGTCTTCTCGTATCTTATTCTTCTCGATATCGTCTGATGATACAACTAAGACGATTTCTGCTTGGTCTTTTAATTTCATGAGCATTGAAAGCTTAGAGTCTGCTTTAAAACCCGGCAGAACTCTTGTGGCATGGTAGTCATCAAGCAGCTTGCCGCCAAACTCCAGATAGAGCTTATTGTCAAATTGATTGATACGCTCCATGATATGCTCTGACTGCATTTTTAAGTATTTATCATTATCGAAGCCTTGTTTCATAATCTTTTCCCTCATTTTAAATATATAATCTGCATATAATTAACATTTCTTAGGTTCGGGATAATCGACACCGAATGTATCTACCGTAACCTCAACCATAACCTGAGGCTCAAGGGGCATATCATTGTAATCTCTTTCTGCATTGGCAATCTCATCGACTACTTCAAGACCATCCGTAACCTTACCGAATGCAGCGTAATCGCCGTCTAAGTGTGGACTTGTCTTATGCATAATGAAGAATTGGCTTCCTGCACTGTTGGGCATCATTGAGCGAGCCATAGAGAGGACGCCTTCTTCATGCTTTAAGTTATTCTCAAAGCCATTGCTTGAAAATTCACCCTTGATTGAATATCCGGGACCACCCGTTCCGATTCCGTCAGGATCGCCACCCTGAATCATGAAGCCGGGTATAACTCTATGGAAGCCCACTCCGTTATAGAATCCTGAATTAATTAAGCTTATAAAGTTGTTAACTGAATTGGGGGCAATGTCAGGATATAACTCTGCAGTTATTGTCTTGCCTGAATTCATTTTAATTGTTACAACCGGATTTTGTGCCATAGTACATACCTTCTTTCTTAATAATCAAAATACTAAAATATAATACCACAAACCATTTTGTGTGTTAATAAAAAATTTATAAATTGTTCGGTTGCACGTTCGATTAATTAGTGATATTTTGTATATATGTCAAGAAAGCGATCAGCTTATGTATAATTTTTTCGAATTATATTTTTCCATGTATAGCTTTGGCGTAATTACATCAAAGGAGGTGTTTTTATGCAAGATATTCTCAAGGAATACGGCCCTGCGCTTATTACTGTTATTGCAATAATCGCGCTTGTTGCTGTTGTGGTCTTTATCATTGGAACTAATGATCAAGGACTTGTAGGCCAGGAATTTACCAAGCTTATTACTGAGTTTTTTGAAAATGCTAAAGGGGGCCAATAACGCCCTAATTAAAAAAAGGGGCCAATAACGCCCTAATTAAAAGGGGGCCAGTAACTCCCTAATTAAAAAGGGGGTCTATAGCCCCCTAATTTAAGGGGAGTTTTTATCCCCACTACTATAAGGGGGAGTTCATTAACTCCTATAGTTTAAGGAGGTACATATTGAAGACTAATAACTTAATAGAGGAGAGTAGCGAATTCTTTGGCATTCTCTATCCGTATGTGTGTGATGATGATATAACGGACATAGATTACAATGGTTCTAAGCTGTGGCTTACATACAGTAATAACTATAGGAAATGTGTCATCGAAGATATGGATGATGATTTTATCGATAGCTTTTCAGCCAGAGTGTCTAATGCTGTAAGTAAGCCCTTCAATAGACAATATCCCGTGCTTGAAGCAGAGACAGAGTATCTCAGAATAACTATTGTGCATGAATCTGTTGCAATGTCAGGAAGGTGCTTTTGTATTCGCAAGTCGTTGCCGAGTGTGAGACTTACTGAGGAATCGATGCTCTCAAGCGGATTTTGCGTAGAGGCCGAGCTTAATTTTCTTAAGAAATGTATTAGTGATAAGAAGAATATTGTGTTTTGCGGAGAGCCCGGAGCAGGTAAAACGGAATGCGCGAAATTTTTCTCTAAGTATATTGATAGTGATGATAAGGTTATTACTATTGAGGATAATGCCGAGTGGCATTACAGCCTTATCAATGAAGGGAAGGATTGTATTGAGCTTAAGGTCAATGATATAGTTGATTATTCGCTTGCGATTAAGACGTGTCTTCGTCTTAATCCTAAGTGGATTATGCTTTCAGAGGTTAGGTCGAATGAAGTCGTACATTTAATAGAGTGCTTTTCGACAGGTGTAAAGGGCGTGACAACATTACATACAGATGATGTGAAAAAGATTCCGGATCGTATGCTTAATATGGCGGGACCTAAGGCCAGCTCTAATATGGAGAATGACATTTATTCATTTATTGATGTTGGCGTTCTTATTAAGAGAAAGGATGTTTTAAAGGACGGTAAGCACTATGCTAAGAGATACATAGATGAGATATGTGTATTCAGCAGAGAGGATGGAGTCAATAAGGTAAAAATGATTGATTTCGATGAAGAAGCTGATAAGAGTCAGTCGCTTTATGAATTTATGAAGGGCTGGGACGGTGACGAAGCGGATGAAGACACATTTCCTATACCGGAAGAGACTAATTCAGGCGAGAAGGTAAGCGTCTGGAAGGGAGGCGGAACATATTATGAGAGACAAGAAGTTATCTGATGAATTGGTAAAATACGGATATGTGTTCTCTGTGTCTAAGATGGTTATTACATACTCCCTTATGGTGGTAATGACAATTGTAGTCGGATTGTTTTTTCATTTATCGTTCGGTTTTATTGTTGCACTTATTGTGGCAGTTGCACTCATGCTTCCGCTCTATATTAAGAATTATAATTATAATCGTTTTCAGCAACAGAGGTTTTCCGATGTCAACATATATATGGAACAGTTCATGTATTCTTTTATGAAGACAGGTAAAATCCTGTCTACACTTAATGATGTGTCAGAGCTTTTTTCGTCCGGCAAGATGTCTGATGTAATAAGAAAGTCGATAAGGTATATTAAGGATACATATGATAAGGTGGATGTAGAAGCCGGTGCTCTTAAGATAATAGAAAATGAATATAGCTACGAAGGTCTTAAGACAATGCATGGGTTTGCATTGTCGGTTGAGAGTAATGGTGGTGAATACGTTTCGTGTATGCAGTTGATTCTTGAATCAAGACGTATGTGGGCAGATAGAGTTTACGAGCAAATGAAGATACGTCGTCATCAGAAGGTGCTTGTTCTTATGTCGATTATGACATCGCTTCTTCTTTGTCTTGTTTTATATTTTATGACGGATAAGATGGATATTGATGTAAGCAGTAATATGATGTCGCAGATAATTACTTTTGTTGTGTTGTTTATTGATGTCTGGATTTATTATTTTGCGAGTAAGAAGCTGACAGTAGATTTTCTTGAGGACGATCGTAAGGACGAAAGTATTATGGTGGCTAAGTATAAGAGGTATAAGCACTATCAAAAGAATCCTAATCGTCATATCCTTGCGCTTCGTCTTACTTCGCGTCAGCTTACACGGGCATTTGAGAAGGAGTTTCCACGGTGGCTGCTTCAGGTGTCACTTCTTCTTCAAAATGATAATGTTCAGGTGGCGATATTCAAATCATTGGATGATGCGCCTGAGCTTATGAAGGAAGAGCTTAAGAAAATGATATTAGAGTTAAAAAAGGACCCCTCCGGGATGAAGCCTTATAATAACTTCCTTAGTGATTTCAATATGCCCGAGGTAAGAAGTGCAATGAAGATGCTTTTCTCATTATCAGAGGGAACCGGTGCTAATGCAGCGGACCAGATAGGAGATATAATAAGACGTAATCAGTATATGATGGATAAGGCAGAGAAGCTTCGTATGGAGGATACGGCATCGGGTATGTATGCTCTCTTTTTGGCACCGCAGCTTACGGGAGGTCTTAAGCTTCTTGTTGATATGATTTTATTGCTTGTAGTTTATCTGGGTAAAATGGTATAATCTAGCTTAAGTAATATATTTATAGGAGGAATTATACCATGCACGATATTAAGGATGTTAATTTGGCCCCAAGTGGCGAGCATAAGATAGATTGGGTTAGGAAGAACTGTCCGCTTCTCAGATCGTTGGAAGAAGACTTTAAGAAGGATAAGCCGTTTGAAGGCGTTAAGATAGCATTGTCAGTGCATCTTGAGGCTAAGACTGCGTACCTTTGTAAAGTGTTAAGCGCCGGTGGCGCTGAAATGTTCGTTACGGGCTCTAATCCGCTTACAACACAGGATGATGTTGCCGCAGCACTTGTGAAAGACGGTCTTAATGTATTTGCTCATTACGGATGTACTATGGAGGAATATGATAAGTATATGAAGATGGTGCTTGATAATGATTGTAATATCATTATTGATGATGGTGGAGATCTTGTGACCATGCTTCATACATCTATGAGAGATAAGCTTAAGTATGTAGTCGGTGGATGTGAAGAGACAACTACGGGTATTATAAGACTTCGCGGTATGGCTAAGGAAGATAAATTATCATTTCCTATGGTTATGGTTAATGATGCTGATTGTAAGCATTTATTCGATAACAGATATGGTACGGGACAATCGGTTTGGGATGGAATTAACAGAACAACTAACCTGATTGTAGCCGGCAAGAGTGTTGTTGTAGCAGGCTATGGTTGGTGTGGTAAAGGAACCGCTATGCGTGCTAAGGGACTTGGTGCGAAGGTTATCGTAACAGAGGTAGACCCTGTTAAGGCTATTGAGGCTGTTATGGATGGCTTTGAGGTTATGACTATGACCGAGGCTGCAAAGGTTGGAGATTTCTTTGTGACGGTAACGGGTTGTGCAGGTGTCATTACTGCAGACCATATGAAGCTTATGAAGGATGGTGCAATCCTTTGCAATGCAGGACACTTTGATGTGGAAATCGATATGGCTTACCTACATGAGCATGCTTTGTCAACGATTGACCAGCGTCATAATATCGTAGGCTATGAAGTAACTAAGGATAAGTTTGTATATGTACTCGGCGAAGGCAGACTTGTTAATCTTGCTTGCGGTGACGGCCATCCCGCAGAGATTATGGATATGAGCTTTGCCATTCAAGCATTATCCGCTAAGTACTTAATTGAGCATAAGGATGATATTGATGAGAAGCTTATTGTGGTACCTCGTGAAGTAGACCTCGAGGTTGCCAACCGCAAGCTTCGCTTCCTTGGTATAACGATAGATGAACTAACTGACGAGCAGAGGGAGTATCTTAATTTGTAAATTGAATAAGCTCGAGGAGCCAAGACCTCTCTAAGGATACTTGGCAGGGACTGAGGAGCCAAGACCTCTTTCAAGATACATGGCAAGAACTGAGGAGCCAAGACCTCTCTGGAAACATTGAGCGAATGCTCAGTTGGAAGAGAGGTACTTGGTCCGAGGTTCCGGCAGGTAACATTGGAAGAGAGGTACTTGGTTCGAAGTTCCGGCAGGTAACGTTGGAAGAGAGGTACTTGGTCCGAGAGCTTAGAGTATTAATAGGTAATAAAATGGACATAGACCTAATAATTAAAATAATAGTTCTCATAATATTGCTTATACTGTCGGCCTTCTTTTCTTCGTCCGAGACCGCCCTAACAACTGTCAATCTGATTAAGATGAGAGCCCTTGCTGATGAAGGCAATAAGAGAGCCGCAACAGTACTTAAAGTCACTGACAAGCGACAGAAGATGCTATCAGCTATTCTGATAGGTAATAATATCGTCAACATATCGGCATCTTCTCTTGCCACTATAATTGCTGTATCTGTATGGGGTAGCTACGGTGCAGGTATTGCTACCGGAATATTGACTTTACTGATTCTTATATTTGGTGAGATTACACCCAAGACGATGGCAACATTGCAGGCCAATAAGCTTTCTATGCGTTTTGCGGGGATTATTTGGGCGTTGATGGTTGTGCTCACTCCGATAATATTTGCTGTTAACGGTATATCATATGGAGTTATGCGACTCTTCGGAGTAGACCCTAAGAAGACTGATAATGCCATGACGGAGGAAGAGCTTAGAACGATTGTAGATGTAAGTCATGAGAGCGGTATTATTGAGAAGGATGAGCGTAAGATTATCCATAATCTGTTTGATTTCTCCGATGCAACAGCCAAGGAGATTATGATACCTCGTATTGATATGACTATGGCAAATGTTAATTGGTCATACGATCGTTTGCTGGAGGGCTACAGCGAACACAAATACACAAGAATCCCGGTATATGAGAATGATGTTGATAATATAATCGGATTCGTCAACATGAAGGATTTCTTGATCGAGGATAATAAGAATAACTTCAGGCTAAGAGATTTTCTTAGAGAAGTACATTTTACATATGAACGTAAGAACACAGCAGAGCTCTTTGATGAGATGCGTTCGAATTCATTCGGAATAACAATTGTAATTGATGAATACGGCGCAGTAGCAGGTATGATTACATTAGAGGACTTACTCGAGGAATTAGTCGGAGAGATCAGGGACGAGTTTGATACATACGAAGAAGATGATATTATTAAGACAGCTGATAATGAGTATGATGTATTAGGCTCCGCCAATCTTGAGGATTTATGTAATGAGCTTCCGCTTGGTGTATCAAGTGAAGACTATGATACAATCGGTGGCTACGTGGTGGGAGAGTTCGATCATTTTCCGGGACCGGGAGAGACAATTATTACAGAAGACTTCCACAGGATTATCGTTACTGAGGTTGAGAAGAATCGTGTAACGAAGGTGCATATTAAGATTAATATACCAAAAGAGGATAACGAAGAATAGCTTACCACTAAGATATATTAGTGGTAAGCTATTTATTATTTACAGTTTTAAATAGTAAGCGCTATACGCCGGTGCTTCAAAGCCGTTATCAAATTCAATGGTCTTATCGGAGAGTAAATCAACTCCGCTTGTAACACCCATATCAAAATTCATATAGAAGCTATTCTCATCTGCGTTGATGCACACCAGGATTCGTTCGTCATCGCATGAACGAAGAAATGCACATTGCTTATTTGTAAGAACTACTGAGTCGAACATACCATACGATAAGGCCTTAGTTGTATTAACGGCATTAGCCAGCTTACTGATCCATTCCGTAAGGTCATTCCACTCCGGTTTGTCGAAGCATGGTCGAAGCGCCGGGTCACCGTCTTCTTTTCTGGCTTTAAAGCCCCACTCGCTTCCGTAATATACGCAAGGTATACCCGGCATGCCGAATGAAAGTGCATAGATAAGCGGTAAATGCTTTTCATTATTTAAAATGCTTGCTACTCTTGTTACGTCATGATTGTCAACGAAGCTAAGTAAGTGCTTTCCCGTATACAGACACCAAGGGTCGCGGTCGAATTGTCTTTTAAGTGAGTGGACAATTTCAAACATATTCATTGAATTAAAGCTTGAATGAAGACCCTTGTAGCATTCATAATTAGTTACGCTGTGAAGCATGCCATCATTCATAATCATATTATAATCGCCGTGGAGTGTCTCGCCTATCAGATAGAAGTCGGGCTTAATGTTATTAGCTAGGTCGCGAAGTCTCCTTATGAAATCATGATCCAAGCAATAAGCAACATCAAGACGAAGACCGTCAATGTCGAACTCATCAACCCAACCTCTTATTGCGTTGAAGATATGTTCAACAACATCATTGTTATGAAGATTAAGCTTAACGAGATCGAAGTTGCCTTCCCAACCTTCATACCATAGTCCGTCATTGTAATTGGAATTGCCATCGAATGCAATTCTGTCAAACCACGATACATATGGTGAGCCTTCTCTGTTCTTAAGAACGTCCTCAAATGCCCAAAAGCCTCTGCCAACGTGATTAAATACACCGTCAAGAACTACCTTGATATCATTTTCATGAAGCTTTTTGCACACCTTGGCGAAGTCTTCATTAGTTCCGAGTCTCTTATCAATTAAGGTGTAATCTCTTGTATTGTATCCATGTGTATCGGATTCAAATATCGGTGAGAAATAGATGGCTGTGATACCCAGCTTCTTAAGGTGTGGTATCCAGTCTATGACTGATGTAATATTCTTGTTGCATACACCGTCATTTTCAAAGCTCGCGTTGCAAAATCCCAATGGATATATTTGATAAAATACTGCTTCTTCAGCCCACATAATAATACTCCTATCATTAAAACATATTGTACTAAAACGACTGTTATTATACTATATATTAGTGTATAAATAAAGAACAAAACAAATTAGGGATTTTTATTATGAATAAGATAGAAGAGTTCTACAATAAATTTAATGAGGATAAGCGGCTTAAGACAAGGCATGGTCGTGTGGAGTACGAAGTGACTATGCACTATATTATGCAATATATTGATGAGGTTAGTTCGCCGACGATTGTTGACATCGGTGCAGGAGCAGGGGCGTACTCACTTCCGCTTCTTGAGCATGCTAATCAAGTAATTTCAATTGATCTTGTCAGATATAATTTGGGCAGACTGAGGCAGAACGCCGATAAATTAGAAGCTGACCTTAAATCAAAGCTTACAACCTATAAGCGTGATGCCCGTAAGCTTCGTGATATTGATAGTGATATCAGCGATATTACCTTGTTGCTCGGACCCATGTACCATCTGGATAATTTGGATGATAGGCGAAAGGCTCTGTCAGAGGCAATTCGCATTACAAGAACCGGTGGGGTTATAATAGTTGGCTATATTATGAATGAATACGCAATAATTATGCATGGATTTAATGAACACACAATTCTTAGTGATATAGATATGGGAAATGTTGATTCCGCTTTTAAGATTAATAACGATGGTGAAATATACAGCTTTGCCAGATTAGAAGATATTGAAGATGTTATTAGAGATATGTCCGTTAAAAGGGAAGTATTGTTTGCTCCTGACGGTGCAGCTAATTATATGAGACCTATGCTTAATTCGCTATCCGAAGAAGAATTCGAGACCTTCATACAGTATCAAACCAAGATAAGTGCAAGGCAGGAGCTGCTTGGTGCATCAGCACATTTGGTTGATGTATTGAGAGTGAACTAGTACAATGAATTCTACTCAAACAAAAAAAGAGAGGCAATTGCCTCCCTAAAAAAAGAAAAAAGATTACTAAAACATTTAATGTTTGATTTAATAATATCACAAAGCCAACTTTAGTAAAGTTCATCTTTTTCACTTGCAAGATGAATATTGTTCAACTATAATATCTGTATGACGCTTTTATCTTATCAAATATTCAATCAAATAATTAAACAGGGAAGCTTTGCCAAGGCGGCAGAGGTTATGCATCTTACTCCGTCAGCGGTAAGTCACAGCGTGTCATCTATGGAAGAAGAGATTGGCACGGCGGTGTTTGTGCGGGATAAGAACGGAGTCAGGCTAACGCCCACGGGAGAGCAGCTGTATCCGTATATCAGACGTATATTGCAAGCTAACGAAGGTCTTAATCAGACATTGGAAGAGATGAAGGGACTTGATGTGGGCTTTGTTAAGGTTGGCTGTACCAACACTGTTTGTCTTACGTGGATGCCGGGGATTATTAAGAGCTTTAATGAGCTTCATCCCGGTATTTCACTTCAGGTATTTCAGGGCTCTTATTCTGATGTTAATGATTGGGTTAAGACAGGCACGATTGATATAGGAATTATATCTGAGAAAGCATGCGACGGAGTTGAGTTTGATGAGCTTTATGAGGATGAGTTAGTGTGTGTTGCACCGAAAGCACATTTCCCACATAGAATCAAAAAGATAACGCCCAAAGAACTCTTAAACCAGCCATTTGTGGTTCAGCAGGATAGCTATAACAAGGATGTTAACAGCTATCTCTATGAGCATAAGCTGGAGGTTAGAGCGAATTGTCATATATTGGATGAGCAGTCAACAATTGCAATGGTGCAGTGTGGCGCCGGTCTGTCCATTATGCCGATGCTTTTTGTTGGTTCGAGTATAAATGCGCAGATGGCAAGCGTTGATATTTATCCCCTTGAACCAAAAGAGTATCGAATCTTGGGATTGTGCTATCTGGACAAGAAGCTTCTCAGCACTGCGGCAAATGCATTGTCAGAGCATATAAGGGAGTACGTTAAGACATGGAGACAAGAGTAATTAACTTCTATGATAAGTTTATATGTCTTGCATCTGATTGTCCGAATACCTGTTGCAGAGGTTGGCGAATTACGATTGATGATGACACGGTTAATCGTTATAAGCAGGAGAAGGGTATAGAGGGCATTAGGCTTAAGGCGATGATGAGCTTTGGTGAGGATAAGGAAGTGCGTAGAATCGTCGGCAGATGTACCAATGAGACGAAGGAAGGGCTATGCCGACTTCAGCTTAAGGGCAGAGTCGATCTTATGCCTGAGGTGTGTCGCGTGTATCCCAGAAGAAGTGTGGCTATAGGCGATGAAGAGGAGGTGACGTTCGAGTTGTCATGTCCTTTAACGGCTAAGCTTTTTCTTGAAAATGTTAATTCAATTAATCTTGTGCCATATGAGGGTGAAGCTGTTGTTCCCGTATGGACGCAGGATATGTTCGATGAAGAGTATTACAACGTATTGCTTAAGGTAAGGGATAAGGTGCTTGACTTTGCGGATAGTGGATTGTCGCTTCCCGAGACAATGCATGATCTGTACGGATACTTTCATACCATTCATAAGCTTTTTATTGCAGGCAATATGGATGTGCTTAATGTGCCTATCAAAGATGAAGATGCCAAGTCGACATCGGGGGAGTTTGCTTATAATTTCTACTCTTTTGCGATTTTTGATAAAATCATTATGAATGACCTTGATGATGGTAGGTTTAGATTTCAGGATCCGCTTAGAACATTTATAAGAGAGTATAACAAGCTTTTTGCGGATATGACTGCGGCAGATGCTGATAGATTTTTTGATGAAACGGTGACGAAGATGGTCAAGGAGTATCCTGTTTTTAATGATAAGTATAAGGGCTATCTAAGATACTATCTCATACAAGCCCTGTACTCTTCTTATGAGTCGATTGGCTGTTACAAGGAGTATCTTAGAGGAATGGTATATCTTATGGCGCTCATCCTGACGGATGTTGTTGACTACGTTAATGGCAGGGATATGGAAAATATTGATAGGCAGGTAAAGCTTCTTAATGCATGCGAGAGAAGATTTCGTCATAATGTATCGGTTAGAAAGAAGGTTACTCACAGAATAGAAGAAGAATTTATTAAGCAAAAAGAAGGATATATTTTCTAGAAATATAACATAAGATGTGATATAATATACACAGTGTTTTCGCTATTAGGAAGAATGTGCGACACTCATAGTTGTAATAGTATTTGGGCAAGGTGAGATAATGAAGGAATATAAAGTGGGGGATTACCTTGTACACGAAACTAATGGGGTTTGTACTGTAGACGAGATCAAAGAGATGGCACTTTCCGGTAGGGGATCGGAGAAGTTATACTATATTTTGTCGCCTGTATACAGTTCCAAGAGCCAGGTGGTAACACCGGTTATAAGTGACAAAGTTCGTGTTAGAGATGTTAAGCCTAAGGAAGAGTTAGAACAATTATATACAGTTGTGCTTGATTTAGATGTTATCGAGGTTGATAATGACCGTAAGCGAGGAGAGATTTACAAGGAGAAGATAGCATGTTTCGAGCCCGTAGAGTTGGCCAGGGTCGTTAAGACGGTTTATACAAGGAGGTTAGAGCGTCTCAAGGATGGCAAGAAGGTGATGGCACAGGATGAGAAGATGCTTGATATAGCAGGTAAGAAGTTATTCGAAGAGATGGCATTTTCTTTTGACGAAGAGATAGATTCCGTTAGAGATAAATTCCTTAGTCAGATTACGATATGATTATTATTAATTATTACTAACACCGACCTTTATGTCGGTGTTTTTTTATGTGGAAATATACAGTCTGTTGTGATATAATGCGCTTCATGTGTTATTTTGATTTAGATTAAGGAGAAAATTATGGAACAACATGGCAGATGGTCGAATAGACTAACATTTATTTTGGCAGCAGTCGGTTCTGCGGTTGGTCTTGGTAATGCTTGGCGCTTCCCGGGACTTATGGCCACACATGGTGGTGGAGCATTCTTGTTTGCATACCTGATAGGTATGGCAATAATGGGTATTCCGCTTCTTATGATGGAGATTTCCATCGGACGTAAGGTTCACGGTGGAGCACTTCGAGGATTGGCATCATTAAATCCTAAGGCTAAGCCGGTTGCTTGGGCGGCTACAGCCAATGCATTTATGATTGTTACATATTATGCAATAGTATTTGCTTGGGTTCTAATGATGGCAGGTAACAGCTTTAGATTCGCTGATATGACAGGCGATGCTGAAGCGGCAAGCAGATTGTTCTTTGAACTTATAGAGACAACAGGTGATACAACGGGTTGGGATACATGGCCTGTTATGGTATTGATTTTTGCAATTCTTGCATGGGCACTTATTTATTTTTGCATAAGAGATGGTGCCAATTCGGTAGGGAAGGTTGTTAAGTACACGGTGTTCGGTCCTATCATTCTTATGATAGTAATGGCTGTTAAGGGACTTACAATGCCTAATGCCGGTGCATCACTTGCTAAGCTGTTTATCCCTGACTGGACAGCGCTCGGAGATTCTTCTCTTTGGGTTGATGCCTTCGGTCAAGTGTTCTTTAGCTTATCTGTTGTTATGGCAATAATGTTTGCATACGGATCTTACCTTGATGATAAGACTAATATTGCTGTTGACTCAGTAGTAGTTGTATTATCGGATTTGTTCTGTTCAATACTTTCAAGTGTTGTTATGTATACTACAATGGGTGGTGTAGGCATGCTTGATAATATGTCAACATCAGGTGTTGCAACAGCATTTAAGATATATCCGCAAGCAATTGTAATGCTGACAGGTAGCGGAGTGTTTAATGCAATATTCGGATTCATATTCTACCTGTGTCTTGTTACACTTGCGGTTGATTCGGCATTCTCGATTATAGAGGGTGTGTCTGTCAGCTTGTCAACATACTTCGGTTGGAAGCAGAAGAAGGTTACAATTATTGTAACTACGATTTGCGCAGCTATTTCACTTATATATATCAACGGAGCCGGACTTGCGGTGCTTGATATCGTAGACCATTACCTCAATCAGATTAACATGATTCTTATCGGTGTACTTGAATGTGTTGCCGTGGCATGGATGTTTGATTCTAAGAAGGTGCTTGTTGAGGTTAATAAGAATACTACCAAGTTCAAAATGCCTAAGTGGTGGTTTGTGACATCGCTCAAGTTCGTTACGCCGATTTTACTCGGACTCTTATTCGTATTCAATATGTATGAGCTGATTGCATCAGGCGGTGTATACGGAGAGGCTGATGGATATTCAACATGGGCTAATCTCGTATTTGGCTGGGGATTTAGTATCCTCGTGTTAGGTTCGGGAATAATTGCAGGACTTGTATTAAGATCAAGAGATAAGAAGGTTGTTATTCCGGCTTGGGATGAGCTTGATAATATGACTCAGGAAGAGAAGGACGCTCCTACAGTTGTAGAGAGGTAAACAATGACATCATACAAGGTGACGGATATCAGACAATGTATGAATGAACTTCTTGTTAAGGACACCTTTGATTTCTTTTTGCTACAAGAGGCAACAGTCAAAACCTTTGCGGTTTTTAATATAGATGGTCATAGAGTTGATGAGTTTTATTCGCCGGAAGAATCAGAGACCATAGAGGCTGAAGATTTTCTTGTGGCATATGAGAATTTGAGGAGTCACATCTATGATGTTATCAAGGGCAAGAAGACGCCTGTCGGATTTCAAATTATATTGTCTTTGCCTAAGCGTATAATCAGGCAAATAATAGAATCTGAAGAATTAAACTTTGATGCTGATTCGGTAAGCCTTGTTATTATTTTTAGATACGTGTCTGGTGAACTGACTATTACAACGGGCATAAGCTTTAGAGAGTTTATAATGGATAAGAGTTTGGAGTCTGCCTTTGACAAGTGGGTTTATACTTTTTTAAATGCAACAGGGATTAATGTTGAAATAATATAAAGTTCACACAATTTCCCTTGATATTTAGTCTTGTATGTGTTACGATTTCCGTTGCGTTGAATTTATATTTTTTGGAGGAATTGAAAGTGAGTAAAGGAACAGTTAAGTGGTTTAACAATCAGAAGGGCTATGGTTTTATCTGTGATGAAGAAGGCAATGATATCTTCGTTCATTTCTCAGGCATCATATCGGAAGCTGATTACAAGACATTAAAAGAAGGCGCCGAAGTATCGTACGAAGTTCAAGAAGGCGATAAAGGTCCACAGGCCATTAATGTCAAAGAGATTTAGTGAAGCCTTTACAATTGATAAGATAATTATAGGAGCCGATCGAGTGATTACGGCTCTTACCGTGGTAGCATATATCCTTGTCTTGATACTGTTCTATAATATTGGAATAGATAAGTTTATCTATGCGATTCTCGTTCCCGGAGTATCTTTTGTGATTGTATCGATTTTCAGATATATTTACAATGCGCCAAGACCTTATGAGGTTAATGATGTGACTCCGATGACGGGCAAGAAGACGAAGGGCAAATCAATGCCGTCCCGTCATACCTTTTCCATATTTGTAATAGCCATGACAGTATTTTATTACGATTACAGATTTGGAATATGTCTCCTCTTTGCAGGTGTTATTTTAGCGACGTTGCGGGTGCTCGAGAGAGTGCATTTCGTTAAGGATGTAGTAGTGGGAGCTATTATCGGAATAGGTGCAGGACTTATATATTATGTGTTGCCGTAAAATGCTAATTATACGCACAATTTCATTGATAAGTTGTGCGTTTTTTGGTATCATAAGATATTATATTTTGAAGTAAAGTTTGTTTAAGAATTAACAGAAAGGAACGATATGGGAACAATAATCGGCGAAGGAATAACTTTTGATGATGTGTTGCTTGTACCTCAATATTCTGAAGTAACGCCTAATCAGGTTAATCTTCAGACTAATCTGACTAAGGATATTAGGCTTAATATTCCTATGATGAGTGCGGCGATGGATACCGTTACAGAGCATCGTATGGCAATTGCTATGGCCAGACAAGGCGGTATAGGAATAATTCATAAGAACATGTCGATAGAAGCACAGGCGGATGAGGTTGATAAGGTTAAGAGATCGGAGAATGGTGTTATATCAGATCCTTTTTCTCTCACTCCCGATAAGACGCTAAAGGATGCGGATGATGTAATGGCGAAGTATCGTATCTCAGGTGTGCCGATTACCAAGAGTGAGACTGATAAGACTCTTATCGGTATTATTACTAACCGAGATCTTAAGTTTGAGACAGACTTTACTAAGAAGATTAGCGAGTCAATGACAAGTGAAGGCTTAATAACCGCGCCGGTTGGTATTACACTTGATGAGGCTAAGAAGATACTTGGTAAGGCACGCAAAGAGAAATTGCCTATCGTTGATGATAATAATATCCTTCGCGGTCTTATTACAATTAAGGATATTGAGAAGCAGATTAAGTATCCTGATTCTGCCAAGGATTCGCAGGGAAGACTGTTGTGCGGTGCCGGAGTCGGTATTACCAGTAATATGCTTGAGCGTGTTGAGGCACTCATTGATGCTAAGGTTGACGTAATAGTAGTTGATTCCGCGCATGGTCATTCTAAGAATATAATTGATGCCGTTAAAAAGATTAAGAGTGCATATCCTAACCTTAATCTTATTGCGGGTAATATTGCTACAGCTGATGCGGCTAAAGCATTAATTGATGCAGGCGTGGATGCACTTAAGGTTGGTATTGGACCGGGTTCAATCTGTACAACAAGGATTGTTGCGGGTATTGGTGTTCCCCAGATATCTGCTATTATGGAAGTATATGATGTTGCCAAGAAGAAGGATATTCCTGTTATTGCGGATGGTGGTATTAAGCAGACAGGTGATTTGACTAAGGCTTTAGCGGCAGGTGGTTCAGTTTGTATGATGGGTTCGATGTTCGCAGGCTGTGATGAAGCGCCGGGTGAATTCGAATTATTCCAAGGCAGGAAGTATAAAGTGTATCGCGGTATGGGTTCTATCGCTGCTATGGAGAATGGCTCTAAGGATAGATATTTCCAAGAGGATGCCAAGAAGCTTGTTCCCGAAGGCGTAGAAGGTCGTGTGGCTTACAAGGGCTCAATTGAAGATGTTGTATTCCAGCTTGTCGGTGGAATCAGATCGGGTATGGGATATTGCGGATGTCCTACAATTCCCGAATTGCAAGAGCGCGCTAAGTTCGTTAAGATATCAGCTGCATCCCTTAAGGAATCGCATCCGCACGATATACATATTACTAAGGAAGCGCCGAATTATAGCGTAGACGAATAAGGCTGCGTTTCGGCTTGCCGGAATGCTGCACGTCGAGCACCTTTTCGTGTAGCGAAAACTATAATGGTGCGAGACTCATATTAATATAGAGTAGAGCAAGACTTTTTATACGATAATTCCTTCTCGGTACCTTTTTGGGTCTCGGCGCTTAGCGATTAACGAGCGAAGCGAAGTTAGAGCTTAGCGTCCGCTAGGGGTACCCAATCAGAGCGAGAGCGTGTCCGAGAAGGAATTAATCGTGTGAAAAGTCGTATATAAGACTAGATTAAGGAGTGTTATGGAATTTCGACCATGTATTGATATACATAATGGCAAGGTGAAGCAGATCGTCGGTGGCACGCTGGATGATGAAGCCAATCTGGCCAGCGAGAACTTTGTGTCTAAGAAGGATGCTTTATTCTTTGCTGATTTTTATGCTGATGAAGGACTCAGAGGCGGCCATATGATTATGCTTAACCCGCCTGACAGCCCATATTATAATGATACTAAGAAGCAAGCAATGGCGGTACTTGATAAGTATCCGAATACATATCAGTTAGGTGGTGGCGTTAATGCGGATAATGCGTTAAGCTACATTGAAGCGGGAGCAAGTCATGTCATTGTTACATCTTATGTGTTCAAGGATGGTAAGATTAATTATGATAATTTGAAAAAGCTTGTTGATGCTGTGGGCAAGGAGCATATAGTACTTGACTTAAGCTGTCGTAGGAAGGGAGACGAATATTATGTCGTTACCGATAGATGGCAGAAGTTCACCAGAGAGGAAGTAACGCTCTCGCTGTTAGCTGACCTTGCAGGATATGCTGATGAATTCTTAATTCATGCGGCAGATGTAGAAGGCAAGCAATGTGGTATAGAGCGTGACCTTGTCACCATGCTCGGAAAGTGGGAAGGCATTCCCGTTACATATGCCGGTGGTGTCGGCGATTATGATGATGTAATGGCCATTAAGGAATTAAGCAACGACCGTCTCAATGTAACAGTAGGCTCCGCCCTCGACATCTTCGGCGGTCCGCTTAACTACGAGACCGTGTTGTCTTGTGTCAGGGGAGTGTAGTATGGCAATAATACAATTTAGCGGGACACCTCGCAATGAATGTTATCGTTAGGTAATCCGGCGGGACACCTCGCAATGAATGTTACCGTTAGGTAATCCGGCGGGACACCTCATCGATGAATACTACCGTTAGGTAATCTGGCGGGACACCCCTCCGGCAGCGGAAGTCGCGGAGGGGTCGTACCCGCAGATTACCATTCGGAATAGTCGCTGCGAGGTCGTACCCGCAGATTACCATTCGGAATAGTCGCAGAGGAGTTTTGTGCGAGACTGTCCGAAAGCTCATTGCAGCGAAAATTAATCCCCACTTTGCCCGATAATCTTGCCTAATTCAGTCAACGATGTTCCACATCGCCTCCCTCATTAGGCTTTATTCTCGG